>MENE01000113.1:830-2950 GCA_001769005.1 Bacteroidetes bacterium GWA2_31_9b
TTGTTATAACAGCAATCATCATAGGAAAAATTGCACCAATTATTGCACCTATATATGGTATTAAATTTAAAAGTGCTCCAATAATACCAAGTATAATTGCATAGTCTATTCCCAATATTAAAAGGCCACTTGAAAATAAAATTGCAATTATTACTACTTCTATACTTAGTCCTATGAGGTAGCGCTGAATAAGAGTTTTTATTTCACTAATTATTTTACTTACTTGTTCTCGGTTTTCAGAACCAAATGATCTGCGAAAGAATTCTATTATGATGGGTTGGTAAAATAATAACATAAAAACGTAAACAGGAGTTAATATAACCAACACCAATTTTCTTAATACAGCTATAAGTGTATGACCAATTTCTTCTGTATTGTTTTCGATAAGCTCTACCTTATTCTTTGCAATCCATGCAATAATTTTCTTTGTGCTTATATCAAAATAATAGGATGCCCAAATAATTGTATCGTTAAGAATTTCTGTAAATCGATCAACCAATTGAGGCCATGTTTCTCCAAGTCGGCTTAATTGCGAGATTATTAATGCACTTATTGAAATAAATACTAAAATACTGAGAACTAAAGTAATGATGATGGCGAGTACTCTGTTTATTTTAAATCGAACCAATAGGTTCACAACCGGGTGGAGTACAACAGCAATTATTATCGCAAAAACAAGTGGAATAATTATATCCTTTGCAATAAACAATATTGCTACCAATACAAAGAAACCAACAAGTATTATGGTTAACTTAGCATAAAAAGGGATTTTTATTTCATTTTCTGTACTCATAAAATAATATTTTAAATTTTTCATTTGTTCTCTTCTTCTTGATTTTCTTTACTTTTTTTTCGAAATATCGTTTGAAAAATTAACTGACCTAATGACTTAATTGCATCCGGGTGCTGAGCAACTGCGTTTGTAACTCCTACCTGTAAAATTGCACCTAAAAATTTTCTGAATATATTGGCTGAAGCACCTACAACAATCTTTCTAGAAAAATAACCGGTAACTAATCCCAGAGCAGTATTTATAATATTTTCGATTAAATGGGGCGATGAGGCTATATCACTAAATATATTCTTGATAATATTAAGTGGTGTAAATCTTTCGCGGAGAATAAGGAATTGTTCTTGTACCAGCTGCAATTTTACAGTTTGCTCAATTTCTAATAATTGAATAGCATTTCTTAGCTCTATTCTGTTAGTTATACTTTCCATAAGATTTTATTTAAGAGCATGTTTAATGATATAATTGCCTATAATTTTTTTAAGCCATTTATATAAAAAGACTCGAAAAAATATTCCAATAACAACATAAAAAGCAGCTACCGCAAAAAATCCAAAATAGATTTTACCAAGTATTTCTCCCAACCAAAATGCAATGCCTAAATTGAAAAAAAGTATGAACGATGCAATTATGAAAAGGACAACCGAATGAGGTATAATTGAAGAAACAACTTCCGATGTTTTATCAATGGCTTTAAGTTTTACTAACTCTAAACTTGTTTTACCATAATCAGTAGCTCTTTCAATCAGAGTTTCAATCAAATTTGTATTATTTTCCATAGTTTCGATTGTGATAAAAATTAATAAATACCAGCAATTGACCTTTATCAAGAGTTATTGTATTTTTTCTATAATTTGAAAGGTAATTGAATCATTATTCCGACAAGAAATAATTCCCATTTCTTCATTCAATGCGGGAAGTACAAATCTATTATTTGCACTTTTTAAAAAGAATCTGCATTAAATCCTTTTTTGCCCTGAAACTGAACTGTTTCATCGTTTTCTTTTTCAAGGGAATGTTTTTATCCATTTACATAATGTTCAATTTACCTTTCAATCACCTTAACCCTTAGCCGTTTTTGCCTCTTTTTTCGATTCTTCTGATTTTACATCACTATGTTCAGCAAAATCAGAAACTTCTTCTTTAACCTGTTCAAACTTTCCGGAGATGCTTTCAAGAAATTCATTGAATTTTTCTTTTAAATCTTCAGCATAGTCGTCGCTCTTTTTAGTAATTTTTTTTCGGGTTACTGAACCTTTGTCGGGGGCAAATAAAACTCCTAACAATGCTCCTGCAGCAACACCTGCAAGTAAACCCAGTAATACTTTTC
>MENE01000113.1:2968-5304 GCA_001769005.1 Bacteroidetes bacterium GWA2_31_9b
TAAGTTTAAGTGATAATTAAAAAATTTTTCTGCCTTGAATAAGTCTTAGTAAAACTGCAATAACTGCAATTACTAGTAGAATGTGAATAATGCCTCCGGCATGATACCCTAAGAATCCTACTGTCCATAGAATAATTAGAATTACTGCGATTACATAAAGTAAATTTCCCATGATTTTAGTTTTTAAGTGATATTATTAAATTCATTTATAATTAAAAAAGACCATTAGTAATACTTACTTAAGCATTTATAATGGTCTATAGTATTTTTAGAATCTAAATCCTATTATTACCTGATACCATACATTTTTGTATTGAGGAGTTGTAGATGCTTCATCTTTTGTATTATTCTGAATATCCCATCCTGCTCTAGCACCAAATACTAAATGATTGAAATTAAAATCTCCACCTATTACAAAACATAAAAGGTTATTTCTAAGATCATCATTTTCAAAATCTTCCTCTACTTCATCACTATATACATCACTTTTAAACTCATCTTTTTGTTTAATCAGGTAAGAATATTGTGGTCCTGCAACTATTGTTAAAGGAGTAATAGGTTTAAAAGCGATTAACAAAGGCAAATCAATAAACGTTGATGTACGTGTATATTCATAAGGCATTGTAAGGAAAGTTCCTGTACCTTGATATCCTTTTTGCGATAACAAAATTTCAGGATGAAATCCTAAAAATTTACCTATAGGAATTTGTACAAAAGCACCTGTTGCGAATCCAATTTTCGAATCAGCATCAAATTTTTCACCTTCTGAATCATATACGTTTGACACATTTAAACCGGCTTTTACACCAATCATTAGTTTTTCACGTAAATCAATACTAGATTCCTGAGCTTTAGTAATGGATGCAATAAAAACAACAGCCATAATCATTAAAAATATTTTTTTCATGGTTTTATTATTATTTGATTTTTTATTTTTTATTTAAAAATTATTAATTATTGTTTTAAATGTTCTTGTTTATTTAACGTTGTTAACTGTTAAGTCTTTAAATGCTTGTCCTAATTTGTCCATGTCATGGTTAAATTCTGTTCTGAATTTATCCCAGTTTTCATTTTCTGCATCTTTATATTCCTCGAGCTTCTTTTTCAAATCAATGTTTTTTTGTTCTAAAACTGCTAATCTCATTTCGTATATGGCATTGTTTTCTCTTTTTTCGGTTGCAATTTTTGCTTTAAAATCAACAATACTCTTTTCGTGAGCGCAAATTCTTTTTTCAGATTCCTTTTTGAATTGTAAATATTCTTGTTGAGCCTGGTTTAAATCCTGTTGAACTTCTTTTACATCATTTTTTGCATGTTGTAATATATCCTGTGAATTTTTTGATCTTTCTTCTGATGATTGGCAACCGGTTAAAATTATTCCTGAAGTAAATGCTATTACAGACAGGAAAAAAAATGTTTTTTTCATTAGTTTTAGATTAATGTGTGTAATTAAATTAATACAATAACAAAGGTATTTCTCTTTATTCCTTAGACTGTTACATAACTTCTAGAATAAGTTACATGATTCACATATTCAGTGAACAATTAATTATCGAAATTTTTCTAATTAAAAATGTTTGCATTTGAAGCAATTCCAATACGAACTACATTAAGTGAACGATTGTAATAAATATTATAGTAATCTTGTCCATAATCATATTGAACAAACAAGGTTACATCGTTAAGAAATGCAGGTTTAAAAGCAACAGTATATTGTAATATGAGTCTTTTACTGTCTATTGTTTTAGTATTAAACAGATCTCCTGAAATCCATCCCATACGAAAAGTTTGCTTTAAAGTAAATTTGCTATTATTATAAGATTGCCTATATATTCTAAAAAATTTAGTAAGATTAACATTACTCTGAACATCTAAAAAAAAACGTAAACGGCCATATGTTTCATTTAATTCTTTATCCTGAGAATAACTATATGCAGAATAAAGTTTTAAACCATTAGAAGTGAAAGGTACATATGGATCAGGGCGCATTAAGTAAACTCCGCCTTCTATCCAATTAGTAGAAAAGCTGCCCGTTTTTGTATTTACTGTGATACTATCTGAATTGTAAAAATTACCATCTTGACCATTAGAATGATGAAACCAGGAGAAATACATAAACAAATCTCTTTTCCTGTTTTTATTATCAACGAGTTGATAAAAAAAAGTCACTTTTGGAATAAACGAAGGAGTTCGTATAGGTTTCGAATCTAAATTGTACATCCTCATTATTACATGTGGTGATAATTCTATACCCCATCTAACGTCACGATTAAGTCCTACTACAAAATATGGAGCTAAATTACCTTCGAATATCAGCGATTCCATATTTCCAAGAC
>MENE01000113.1:5352-9260 GCA_001769005.1 Bacteroidetes bacterium GWA2_31_9b
TACTTAAAATGTTTGCATGCTTTTAACATCAAGATGTCAAATGGATTTGTTACGATACTATTCGAAAAGTCACTTTTTATCTACACTTTTACGTGCTCAGAGTGATAATTTAATAATAAAAGTGTTGTCATATTGATTCTGACTGCCGTAAGGCAGGCTTTTCGAACTTTTTTCATGCGAAGAATAAATATGAAAAATTTATAAATTTTTCGGATAGCTTCTTTTTATAGTATTATACCTTTGAGTTTTTATTTGTCTTAAAAGTAGTTGTATTAATTTGACTATGTTTGTTTCCTTTACCCTTGTGCCATCCCTTATGATTCCCGTTGTTTCCTTTTCCTGGTTTACCCATGGGAACTACCATACAAGATGTTACAGTAAACACGAGGAACATGAACATTGCCAATAAAGCAAATGTTCTTAATTTTAGTAAATTTTTCATATTCAATTTATTAAGTTAGAATTATTATTTTTATTGATTAAACAGGCTGAAAAACGCTTTTCACGCTATTGGCTAATTATCGATAATTTCAGATGTATGATTACCATTTTCTTTTAGCTACAAACAAACCAATGACAAAACCAATTGCCATACTAATTATTATTTGTGTCCAATTCCAGCGACTCATGTATGATAATCTACTTTGATGTATTATTCCTTTTAACCAATGATCTCCTCCTAATAGAAAAAAGGCTACTACTATAACTGCTAAAGCAATTACATATATTAGTGTTTGATTTTTAGATATTTTTCCCATTTTACATTTATTTTTGATCTTTAATCTTTAATCTTTAATTGACGAATAACTATTAATAATCATAGTACAAAAAAGGCTCATAAGAACTGCTATGTGTAACATTACTTGTAAATAAATTAAAGCGATTCAATAAGTTTTTTAACTTCTTCTTTTGTTTTGCCTAGCTTAATTTGAAGCCTTTCAAGCAATTCTTCTCTTTTACCTTCTTCAAACAATAAATCATTGTCGATAAGTACAGCAAATTTCTGTTTAAGTTTACCTTTTAGCTCTTTCCAGTTTTCTTTTAATTCTGTTTTATATATCATTATATTCTAATTATATTGATACAAAGGTGAGAGTATTAGTCACGATTAGTATTACATAACTTTATAAAAAAGTTATATCATTCACACTTATTTAAATTCTGAAGATTGTATTTTATGATTAGGTAGGAGAACGGCGCTCATTAAGCAGCTAAAACAGAATGAACTTTTAGCTGAGTGAAAACGCAAGCGATTAAAATAATCGCTAACTATTTCACAAGTTAGTGCTTATCATCAGTTATAATGTTATTATATATTGTTCTAGATTTAATAAAAAGGATTACATCCTTTCCATATACCAGCTCAATTCTTTTTCCATTTTCTTGTAAGAAAAAATAGCCCTAATAACTTTTTGTAATCGCACGAAGGCGGTTTCGCTTTTTATTACATAATCAAAAGCTTTGTGATGCATACAGTTTATAGCCACATCAATTTTATCCTGAGATGATAGCATTACAACAGGAATGTCAGGATTGAAAGATTTTATTTTATCCAATGTTTCTATACCGTTCATCGCGTTTTTATTAATGCCGTCAAGATGATAATCTAAAACGATAATATCGGGATTGTGTGATAAATTCTCTAAACAAATTTCTCCGGTTGCAAATGTTTCAATGCTAAAATCCGGATGTTGTAGAAAATCAATTTCCATTGCTTTTAAATACAAAGCATCATCATCAACCAGGAAAATTTTAATCCTATTGCTTTCGGATCTAATATCTTTATTCATTAGTTAGCGTTTTTAATTGTATTAAACTCTTCTTCTAACTCTTTACATGCCTGTACACAAACATTTTCGAGTTGTTGAACCATTTCAGGTATTCCTTCAGATTGTTGCTGTGTACTTGCATATTCCTGTACTTTTTTTGCCATATCTTCGAAATTGGTATTAATACCCATTATTGAAAATGATGGAATCATTTTATGTACAGCTGCGTATAGTGATTTCCAATCATTATTCTTCAAACCTTTTTTCATTGCAATAATTAAAGGTGGGGTTTGTTCCAGATAAAGTGAAATCATTTGCATCATTAGTGCTGGATTTGATTTTGTTCGTTGGTTTAAATAATCTAAGTTAATGCACTTATTATTTAAACTATAGTTTATTATATTCTTTTCAGGTTCTATAATAATGGATTTCCTTTTAACCAGGCCAATCATTTTATTATACAATAGTCTTTCATCGACAGGCTTTGCAATATAATCATTCATCCCTACAGCTTTGCATTTATCCAAATCAACAGTAGTAACGTCAGCAGTTAAAGCGATGATTGGAATTTTGGATTTCATTATATTCCGAATATATTCGGTAGCTTCAAATCCATTCATTTCTGGCATTTGCAAGTCCATCAAAATAATATCGTGCGATTTGGTTTGCATTTTTTCGATAGCAATTTTCCCATTAGAGGCAATATCGCATTCAAATCCAAAATCATCAAGTAATGTTTTCATCAGTAATTGATTGAGAGGAATATCTTCAACTACTAATACTTTAATATTATTAAGGTCAGTATCCAATTCAGCTATTTCTAGTTCAATATCAACTTTTGCATTTGTTTTCTGAAAACTTAATTTAAAACTAAAAGTAGAACCTTCATTAATTTTGCTTGATACATGAATGCTTCCGCCCTGCGCTTCTACTAATTGCTTAACAATGGCAAGACCTAATCCTGTTCCTCCATACAAACGTGATGTGCCGCTTGATCCTTGCTGAAAGTTTTCGAAAATCTTATCTATTTTTTCTTCAGATATTCCAATTCCGGTATCTGAAACTGCAAATTCAATAGTTAATTTCTTTTTATCTTCTTCAACAACTTTAATTCTGAATGTAATATTTCCTTTTGAAGTAAATTTTATGGCATTACTCAACAGATTCATAATTATTTGGTGTAAACGCACAGGGTCGCCAACAAGCACTTCAGGAATTTTAGTATCGTAGTCTTTTATTAATTTTAAATTTTTTTCCTGAATTTTGATTTCAAACAGATGTAGCATTGCTGGAATAGAATGAGACATTTTGAACGGTATTTTCTCAAACGTCATTTTTCCGGCATCTACTTTTGCTAAATCGAGTATATCATTTATAAGTACTATTAATGCATCGCCACTTATTTTTATGGCTTTTAAATATTCTTTTTGTTTTTCAGACAAGTCGGTTTTTAGTAATACTTTGGTAAATCCTATAATCGCATTCATTGGAGTGCGAATTTCATGACTCATATTCGATAAAAAAAGCTGTTTTGTTTTAACTGCATTTTCGGCTATTAGTGTAGCTTTTTCTGCTTTACTCTTGGCTTCCTCAGCAATCAATGTTGCCATTTCGGCAAATACGATAGCTTCTGTAAGTTCTGTTGCAATTTTTCTTTGTTCAGTAACATCCCTTGCAACTATCACTACTCCGTCAACATTTCCATTTTCATTTTTATAAACAGATCCGTTAAATAATACATCGGTTAGTTTCCCGTTTTTATGTCGAATTGTAAGTGGAGAATCGGCAACAAAACCTTTTGCAAATACTTCCTGATAAACTTCACGCGCTTTTTGTGGCTCAGTAAAATAATTAAGAAAGTCAGTATCTGTTAGTGCTTCACGGGTTAGTCCTGTAATATTTGCCAAAGCCTCATTCATATCGGTGATCTTACCTTCAGAATTGATGGTAACCAGAGGGTCAAGACTAGCTTCAATAAGACTAAGTGTATATTGAGAATTTGATTCAATCACATCGTTGAATGCTTTTAATTCTTTTGATACTATTTTCTGTTTTTCTTTCTCTTTATTTTGAAAAGCTAGTTCTTTATTAGCAATGACTAACTCAGCAGCTCGTTTTTCTTTTTCATTGTTTTGAAAA
>MENE01000113.1:9294-15975 GCA_001769005.1 Bacteroidetes bacterium GWA2_31_9b
CCCATTTTTGATCAGTAACATCGCGTATTGCTGCAAAAACGCTTAAAACATTTCCTTTAGCATCTTTATAAACGGAAGCATTGTATGATACATCTATTAAATTCCCGTTTTTATGTTTAAAAGTTAATGGATAATCGGCTAAAATACCTTTTTCGAAAACCTGAAGATAACCTTCTTGTGCTTTTTTAGGATAAGTAAAATAATCTGAAAAATCAGTATTTATTAATTCTTCACGTGAAAAACCTGTAAATTTTATCGATGCTTCGTTAACATCTGTAATCTTTCCTTCAGCACTGATAGTAACTAGTGGATCTAAACTGGTCTCTATCAAACTCCTTGAATATTGATCCCTATTATTATCCGGATTATTCTTTGTTGGTTTCATTTTATTTTTTGAGTTTCATATCTGAAAAGGTAAATCATGTTGTTTAATTAAGAATATTATCGGGCATATTTCCAATATCTTCAATAGGGCTTCTTCTTTTATTCTTCAATTGTTTAAAATGAGAAGGGGAGAGTCCTGTAACTTTTTTAAACTGATTAGATAAATGAGCAACACTGCTATAATTCATTTTCCACGCAATCTCTGTTATGGTTAATTCATCATAAATAATCAATTCTTTTATTCGTTCAATTTTATGATTGATAATGAATTTTTCGATAGTAGTGCCTTGTATCTCAGAGAATAAATTAGCCAAATATGTATAATCGTAATTTAGTTTTTCACTTAAGAAGTCAGAAAAGTTAGTTTTTATTATACCATCTGTATGATGGACCATTTCAATAATTACATTTTTTATTTTTTCAATTAGTACAGCTTTCTTGTCATCCATTAATTCAAGCCCTATGTCGAGTAAAGCTATTTTCAATTGTTCTCTTTGCTCTCCCGAAATGTTTTCCATGATCTCAACTTCGCCTAAATCAACAACAATGAAATGGAGATGAAGCTTTTTTAATTCATCTTTCACCGCAGTTTTACAACGGTTACTTACCATGTACTTGATATATAATTTCAATTTTTTTTTAAAGGTCAGTACAAAGATGACTCATTTTTAAGTATAAAGTGTTATATAATTTTTAAAATAAGTTACATTATTCACACATTGATTATGAATAAAAAAATAGCTAAGTAATTTTTAGTGAAATAATTAATATAGTTTTTTAAGAATTGTTTTTTTAAACTAAAAAAGAGGTAGTCTTAAAGGCTACCTCTTTTTTTTGTTAATAAATTTAATCTATTATGGTTCAACAACAATATTTCCATCAAGAATAACAGATGTCTGAGCTAAAGCTCTTCCGTTAAATGATGCTCCTGTTTGAAAAGTAATACCTGTCATCGACAAAATAATACCTTCAAAATGTGATGTTGCTCCAAATGTTGCTTCACCAGCTACTTGCCAGAAAATATTTTCGGCTTTTGCTCCACCAATTAAGGTTACATTAACTGAAGTACTTATTGTTAAATCACCAGAAATCTGAAAAATCCAAATATCATTTTCATCACCAGAAATGGTAACGTCAGATGGTAATGTAACTGTATTTGTCCATTTATAAAGACCAGGTGTAAGTGTTAATCCACCAATATTACCTGTTCCAAGTTCTAGAAAATCTGGGAAAGGACGACCAGCAGCATCGTTATATGCAGTAATCATATTTTCAACTGCTGTTGTAAGATTTGTTGATGTAGGACTAGCCATATCGGCTGCAAATAGTTGTCCTGTAACTTGCGCAGATGTTGCATATCCGGTAGCATTTACTAAATCTAAACCAGTTATATAAGATGTTGCAGCAGGGCTTAATCCTAAATCACCAGTAATAGCCGAGGTAGGATTGTTATTGATTGCTGTTTTAGCAAGAATAACGTAATTACCTGCAGTTCCAAGATCAATTGATTCCAAACTTGCTGTTTCAGTACCTGTTGTAAAACTCCATTCTTTCTTAGAATTTAGGGCAATACCATCTGTATTTTTTGCTCCGGTAGTAATTGTGGCGGTATATTCAGTTGCTTCAGTCCACATAACCAATGGTGTAAAGGTTGCAATAACACCTGAATATGAAACTGTTCCTTCAACTGCAGTCACACCATCTTTTATGTTAAATGTTAATGAGCTGATTGTTAAAGGATCCATAGCTTCACTAAATGTAGCTGTAATTACTTTATTGAGGACTACACTTGTAGTACTATTAGAAGGATTTGTAGAAACAACTGTTGGTGAAAAATTTTCATCATTATCGTCATCTTTTGAACAACCAGCTACTAAAATAACCGATGCAATTACAAAAGTTGTTAATAGATTTTTAAATTTCATAATATAAATTGTATTGATTTTTGTGATAAAATTATCACGAAACAAAAGTAAATTGATTGTTATAAGGAAATGTTACACAACTAAAATTATTAGTTGTATAATTCACACATAATAAATTGCAAGTATATTTATATATTATTATTAGGTATTATTCCCAAAAAAATGAGATAAAAAAAGTCCCGCCAATTGGCGGGACTCAAGATTTTAAATGTTTACAATATATAAACTATGCAAGTTTTACATTTACTGCATTTAAGCCTTTTTTACCTTCTTGTAAATCAAAAGTTACTTCGTCGTTTTCTCTGATGCTTTCTTTTAAGCCTGAAGAATGTACAAAATACTCTTTTGTTGAATTTGCGTCTTTAATGAATCCGAATCCTTTAGAATCATTATAAAATTTTACTGTTCCGTTGTTCATAATATTATTTTAAATTAATGGGGCAAAGATATACTTAATATTCGAGATATTAACTAATTAATTGAAAAACAATATTATTTCTTAAGATCAATAGGAACAACTCCGGCCATATCACCAATAATATTTACCAACTCGCTACCTGTTGGAATAACAATTTTAGCATTTTTTTCGAGAGATGTTTCCATAGCCTCAAGTTTTCTAAGTAGCTGAGCATTACCAACAAAATATTTATTAGCGGCTTCGTTAACCAGTTTAATAGCTTCGGCTTCACCTTCGGCATGTAATATTTTAGATTGTTTAAATCCTTCGGCTTCTTTAATTTTAGCACGTTTTACACCATCAGCAACAGTTTCTGCAGCTGTAGCTGAATCTACGGCTGCTATTTTTTCATTTTCTGCTTTTACAACTTTATTCATTGTTTCCTGAACATCCTTTGGAGGATCAATTTCTTTCAACTCTGTTCGTACAATTTCAATTCCCCAGCTTTGAGTTTCAATATGTAATGTTTGATATAAATCAGCGTTTATTTTACCACGTTCACTATTTGCTGATTTTAAAGTTAAAGTTCCGATAATATTACGCAAAGTAGTTCGTGCAAGGTTAACAATCTGCCATTTATAATTATTAACATTATAAATTGAACCTTTTACGCTTTCTTCGTCAGATTTTACTTTGAAATAAACCTGTGCATCAACACGGGCATTCAAATTATCGTTTGTAATAATTTCCTGTGGTTCTGCATCAACCATCTGTTCAGTTACATTTACCATATATAACTTGTCAATAACAGGAATAATCCAATGGAATCCAGGGTTAGCAAAACTATGGTATTTACCAAGTCTTTCAATTAAAGCTCTTTCAGTTGGTCGTACAATTCGTATTCCCATAAAAAATAGCAACACAAGCGGAATAATAATATACAAATAGTTCATTTCATTTTCCTTTCTTTTTATTATTAAAAATTTATTTTATAAATATACTAATTTTTTGCATACTACACTATTTAGTTCAGGTTGTAGCTCATTTTACTAAAACGATTTTAATTACAAATTAGAATAATAACATGAAATTCAATTCGTTTTATGAAATAGGGTAGTAAATATTTCATTATAAATCAAAATATTACGAAAAATTTGATTATCTTTGCATGTTATGAAACTTTTCTGGTAGTTATTTGTTATCTCTTTACACCATTCTTAATTCTTTTAAAATTCTGGTTAAAGGCAATAAGGCAAAGCTCATCTTGAAACATCAGGAAATTAATAATTACAATTTAGTTACATTCTTGACATTAAATTAATAACTAATGGAAAAATGAACTAAAAACAAACCATTTTAAATGGTTTTAAATAAAACAAACGTATTAAATTACTTTGTTTTCGATGAATGATTTTAATAATTGAAAGGAATAATTTTTATGTACGACAAAAAACAAGTTGTTTTTAAATCACCCGATTTGGCAAAATTGCAAGTAGTAGTAATTGATCATAAAACGAAATTGTATATTGCAGTTGGAGCCGATCCAGAAGAAGCTCGTAAGAGGTATCATGATAGATTAATTGTGAAAAAGGCATAATTTAAATCAAGGTTAATTTAATTTAACTTTACTAAAATAATTAAAAGAGATAGGATTTTTCCTATCTCTTTTTTCTATTTTTACTAACTAATCTTTTTCTTTTGATTAATCTTGTTAACCAAGTTTGTTTAATATTTCCCTTATGTAATAGAAAATTATGGAATCAAATTCTGAATTAATTTTTAATCCTAATATTTTAAACGAACTAGTTACTTTTCGAATGCCATTTGGGAAGTATAAAGAAGTATTAATTTGTGATTTACCGGAACCTTATCTTGTGTGGTTTTATCAAAAAGGATTCCCCACAGGAAAATTAGGTATGCTACTTGGTACTATCTATGAAATAAAGCTAAACGGATTGGAATATCTTTTAAAACCTTTGAAAAAAAAATAGTTCAATAAAAAAAATACGTATTCTTAAACTTTTTCGTTATAAAAAAATCTAAATTTATATTTTCTACTTTTTATAAACCTAAAAAAAATTATGAAAAAATTTTCAATTCTACTTGTGTTTACAAGTTTATTGCTGCTTTTTGCATGCAATAAAAAATCCGACGAACTTAATATTAATTACGAAAGATACACTCTTACCAATGGATTGGATGTAATTTTGCATGTTGATAAGTCAGATCCTATTGTTGCATTTGCAGTACAATATCATGTGGGTTCAAATCGTGAAGTTCCCGGAAGAACAGGATTTGCACACCTTTTTGAGCACATGATGTTTCAGCGTTCAGAAAACGTTGCCGAAGATCAATTTTTTAAATTGATTCAGAATGCTGGAGGAACATTAAATGGTGGTACAGGTAATGATGCCACAACCTATTTTGAAGTTGTTCCAAAAAATGCATTAGAAATGATTCTTTGGATGGAAGCAGACCGAATGGGTTATATGATTAACACCGTAACTAAAAAGTCATTTGCTATTCAGCAAAATGTTGTACAGAACGAAAAACGTCAAGGTGTTGATAACAGACCTTACGGTCATACCAGTGATGTACTTTCAAAAGCATTGTATCCAAAAGATCACCCATACAACTGGCAGGTAATTGGCGAAATGGAAGACTTATTTAATGCTACAGTTGAAGATGTTAAAGGATTTCATAAAAAGTTTTATGTTCCGAATAATGCAACTATAGTTTTAGCTGGTGATTTCGAAATAGAAGAAGCTAAAAAGCTTGTTGAGAAATATTATGGTGAAATACCACGTGGAGAAGAACTTACAGATCCAAAACCTCAGCATGTTACTTTAGATCAAACTAAAAAATTATATCACGAAGATAATTTTGCCCGTGCACCCCAGCTTACAATGGTGTGGCCTACAACAGAACAATTTAGCAATGATTCTTATGCATTGCAATACCTTGCTCAGCTTTTATCACAAGGCAAAAAGGCTCCAATTTATCAAATTCTTGAAAAAGAGAAAAAACTTACTTCACGTCAGTATGCATATAATGGAGCACAGGAGATTACTGGTGAATTTACAATTTCAGTTACAGCAAATGAAGGTGTTAATTTAAATGAAGTTGAGAAAAGCATTTTTGAAGCATTTGCACGATTCGAAGAAAAAGGGATTACAGATGATGATTTGCAGCGAATAAAATCTAGTCTTGAAACTGATTTTTATAATGGAATTAGCAGTGTTTTAGGTAAATCATTTCAATTGGCATTTTATAACGAATATGCTGGTAATCCATCATTCTATAAAAATGATATTGATGGTTTAAAATCAGTAACCAAAGAAGATGTTGTACGAGTTTATAATAAGTATATTAAAGACAAACCTTATGTTGCTGCTAGTTTTGTTCCTAAAGGACAAGTTAATTTGATAGCTGAAGGATCAGTAAAAGCTGACATTAAAGAAGAAGATATACTTAACGCTACTGAAGTAAAAATTGAAGAAGTAGAAGAAGAAATTGCAAAAACTCCATCTGCAATTGACAGATCAATTCAGCCAGCATTGGGCGAAGATCCAACTTTAACTATTCCTACAGTATGGGAAACTAAGCTTGCAAATGGTATTAAAGTATTAGGTATTGAGCAAAATGAACTTCCGCTTATCCGTTATACATTAACTATTGCTGGTGGTCAGTATCTTGACAAGATTGAAAAACCTGGTGTAGCCAACTTAGTAACAAGTGTTATGTCGGAAGGAACTAAAAACAAAACTCCTGAGCAACTTGAAGAGGAAATTGAAAAGCTTGGTGCAAGCATTAATATGTATACAAACAGAGAAAATACCTTTATTACTGTAAATACACTTGCCAGAAATTATGAAAAAACCATAGCAATTGTAGAAGAAATGTTATTGGAACCAAGATGGGACGAAGAAGAATTTGTACTCGCAAAAGAATCAGAAATTAATAATTTAAAACGTC
>MENE01000113.1:16083-37932 GCA_001769005.1 Bacteroidetes bacterium GWA2_31_9b
GCAAGTTGAAAAATCACTTATAAGTTTGACATCAAAATGGCAAGCTAAAGAAGTAACTTTCCCAGAATATCAGTTACCTGCAAAACCAGAAAAATCTGAAATATATTTTGTTGATGTACCAGGTGCAAAACAATCTGTAATTAATATTGGTGCTCCTGCATTATCTCGTCAGGATGCAGATTATTTTCCTGCATTTGTAATGAATTACCAACTTGGTGGATCATTTAATGGTAAGGTAAATATTGTGCTACGAGAAGAAAAAGGATTTACTTATGGAGCCAGAACAGGATTTACTGCTTATAAAATTCCCGGTTACTTCTCAGCTTCATCTAGTGTTCGTTCTACTGCAACGTTAGAATCTGTAAATATCTTTAAATCACTTATGGAAGGTTACAGAGAAGGAATTGCTCCTGAAGATTTAGATTTTACCAAAAACGCTTTAATTAAATCGTATTTACGACAATTTGAAACCTTAGGTGCTTTAATTAATATGTTACAGGATATCAATGTGTACGGATTACCTGTTGATTATGTAAAAAACGAAGAAAACATAATTAAAAACATGACACTTGATTCTCACAAAGAGATGGCTCAAAAATACATTACTCCTGATAAAATGTTTTATGTAATTGCAGGAGATGCAGCAACTCAAGCTAAAGAACTTAAAAAAGTTGGTTTTGGGGAACCAATTATTTTAAAATATTAAACTATATAAAATAGAATGAATTGAAAAGCCGATAATCTGATTATCGGCTTTTTCTTTAATACTAAAATTCGAATAACTATTTTATTTAACCCTAGAATTTATAACCAACTGATATTCCAAATAATTTATTTCTTATATCATTTTCTACAGTATTTACTCTTGATAAACCCATTGTATACCTGAAATCAATAAATAACTCCGATTCTGTTTTAAAATTATAAGCTAATTCTAATCCGAAAATTGCTCCTAAATCACTATTTTTACTTTCGTTGTAAAAATCGTTCATCGTATTGTCTTGTTCATATTCAATTTGAGCAGATTTCAAATAACTATAGTAAGCTCCTGAATATAGTGATAATGCCAAACTATTTTTCTGTAGTGCTTCATCATTTAAAGCAAATTTCAAAATTGCAGGAATATTGTAATAGTTATATTCAGCAATAATTGATTTTGATTCACTAGTACCATTTAATTTATAAATACCGCCGTTTTCCTGATAATTAAATTCTGTTTGAACAAAAAAGTAATTATTCAATCTATATTCAGCCAAAATACCTAAAGTATGACCTAACTTGATTTCATCTGCTCTCCACAATAGCCCAAGTTCCGATTGTGTTCCAAAATTTAATCCTTCTTTTAATCCAAATTTGATTTGTGCATTAGATGTTGTTGTAATGCTTGTTAAAATCAAAATCCCCATCAATAATTTAATACTTCTTTTCATTTTTTTTAAATGTATTTTAAATTTATAATATAGAATATAAGACCTAAAAAGTAAAAAGGTCGAAAAAAACAACTAATAAAAGCCGAAACAAAATTCGACTATTAGAATAAAACGTTCCAAAAATAAATAACTTATTTCGAATAAATATCAAAAAAAATATAAATATTTTTGATAAAAAAAGTTCTGAAAAAGTCAAGTATATAAATGCATTGAATATAAATAAACACAGTAAATAATTAGAGTTAAAAAAAGATTTGGGTCGAAAAATTATTCATTTGATTATTATACTAATTTTGGCAAAAAAATAATTCATGAGAGTTTCTCAAACATCCTATACTTTTACTCAACGAATAGTAAATAGCATTAAAGAAGCATTGCCAAAAGGGTTAAAAACAGCATATTGGTTGCTGAAAATTACTATTCCTGTTTCATTTGCAGTAGTTATGCTTGATTATTTTGGAGGAATTGATTTTATAGCTGGATATACAACACCAATTTTTAAATCAATTGGTTTACCAGGTGTAGCTGCAGTAGTAATAATTACAAGTGTTTTTACAAATATTTACTCAGTTATTGCAGTTTTAACTACATTAGCATTGCCTGTTCGTGATGGTACAATAATAGCTGTTATGTGCCTTATATCGCATGGTTTTATAATTGAAACAGCTGTACTACGAAAAACTGGATCATCGCCAATACGAATGATTATTCTACGATTAACAGCAACTTTTATTACCGGCTGGTTATTAAATTTGGTAATGCCCGGTAATTCTTCGATTATTGATGAAACTATTGTAAGAGAACAATTAGTTTTTTCTGATGTAATAGTAAATTGGCTTATTGTTATTTCTAAAACTATTGTAAAGATTCTGATTTTGGTAAATTTATTACTCATATTTCAACGAATACTTGAAGAGTTTGGGTTAATAGATTTATTGATTAAACCTTTAAAACCACTAATAAAACTATTTGGATTACCTGTTAATACTTCATTTTCGTGGATTGTTGCTAATTTTCTTGGATTAGCATATGGTTCTGCTGTAATATTGGATCAATTAGATTCAGGAAAAATTACAAAATCAGATGCAGATATTCTAAATCATCATATTGCCTTATCACATTCACAACTTGAAGATCCACTTTTATTTTTAACACTTGGATTTGGAATGGGTTGGTTGATTTTTCCTAGAATGATTATTGCAATTATTGCTGTTTGGTTGCGTAAATCTGAATTGTGGTCCAGAAATAAGAATTCTTTATCAAATAGCTTCATTTTACGTAAGATTTAATTTTTATTGTACTGTATTTTAATGTATAAGCTCAAGTGAATCGAAAATGTATTTTTAAAATCAATTTTTAGCGTATTTTTGCAGATCAAATTATATTAAAACGTATGCATTTAATTTCATCGAAAGATTTATCGAAAGCAATTAAACTTGACAAGTTTGGCGGAGAAATAATAGCTAAATTTCTGATGCAGTTGTTAAAATTGAATAAACTCAATAATCTATATTCTCAAAACAAAGAAAAAAATGGGATTGATTTTATTAATTCGGTAATCGAAAATCTTGAATTTAACTATGAATTAAGGGATGATGATTTAAAACGAATACCTGAAAAAGGGCCATTTATTGTTGTATCTAACCATCCATTTGGAGGAATAGACGCCCTTGTTTTAATGAAAATTGTGTATGAAAAGAGAACCGACTTTAAAGCAATGGGTAATTTTTTATTGCAAAAGTTAGATCCAATAAAAGACTTTGTATTTCCTGTAAATCCGTTTGAAACAAACAAAGGAGCCAGTTCAAGTTTTGCAGGAATAAAAAATGCACTTTCGCATCTTAGCGAAGGTAAAGCATTATGTATTTTCCCTGCTGGTGAAGTATCTTCATATCAGCCTGAATCAGGCATTATTCAAGATCGTGAATGGCAAAATTCAATTCTTAAATTTATTAAAAAAGCCGAAGTTCCAGTTATTCCTGTTTATTTTCAGGGTACAAATAGCAGGCTTTTTCATATACTCGGACAAATTCATCCTCTTTTGAGAACAGCAAAATTACCATCTGAGTTATTTAATAAAAAGAATAAAACCATTAAAGTTCGAATTGGAAACCCTATTCCGGTTAAGGAGCAAAAAGAATTTACTGATATTGCTCACTATGGAAGATATTTGCGTGCAAGAACCTATGCTTTAGGAACATCAATAGAAGTAAAAAAATTCTATAATCCATTTTTTAATAAGAAAATTAAAAAAGCTGAACAAATAATTGATCCTGTTGAGCCACAACTACTAATTGAAGAAGTAGATCATCTAAAAAAAAATTACCTACTGTTTGTAAACCAAAATTATTCTGTTTTCTGTGCGCCATCTATCGAAATGCCTAACCTTGTTCATGAAATTGGCCGACTACGCGAAATTACTTTCCGCGAAGTAGGGGAAGGAACAAACCGAAGCATTGATGTTGATGAATACGACTTTTATTACAATCAGCTTGTAGTTTGGGACGATGAAGAAAAAAGAATTGTTGGTGCTTACCGTTTAGGTAAAGGTAAAGATATTCTTGCTCAATATGGAATTAGTGGATTTTATATAAATTCATTGTTTAAAATCAAGAAAGATTTTGCTCCTTATTTAAGTGAATCTATTGAGTTAGGCCGATCTTTTATTATTAAAGAATATCAACGTAAACCTTTGCCTTTATTTTTATTATGGAAAGGTTTGTTGTTTTTTCTTTTAAAAAATACAGATTACAGATATTTAATCGGACCAGTTAGCATTAGTAACGATTTCTCTAAATTTTCAAAATCACTAATTGTTGAGTTTATTCTAAAACATTTTTACGATTACAACTTAGCTGAATATATTAAACCTCGTAAAAATTTTATTGCAACACTTGACAAAATGGTTGATCGCGATTTACTTGTTAGCGATATTGATAACGATGTTTCAAGAATTGATAAGGTTATTCAGGATATTGAAAATAACTATAGAGTTCCAATCTTGTTGAAAAAGTACTTACAATTAAATGCCAAGATTATTGGATTTAATATTGATCCAAAATTCAATGATGCTCTCGATGGACTTTTAATCCTAGATATTTTTGATGTACCACAAACTTTTATTAAAGCATTATCGAAAGAATTAAATGATGAATCGATATTAGAACGATTTAATTTTAGTTCAAATACAATTATTAACGATAAGGAATAAAATGGTATATATTTTATTTAATAAATCCTCTGTTTTTACAGGGGATTTTTATTTTGTATTTACTAATTCGTCTGTTGTTAATATTGTTGCATAATTATTATTTAATGCGCTTAGAGTTGAATAATGAACATCTTCGGCTTTTACAATTTTATCTTTAAATTTTAAATCCCTTGTTGCGCAAGCATTTTCAATAACTGTGCATTTAAAACCCAGATCATATGCAGCACGTGTTGCAGCTTCAACACACATATGAGTTTGCATTCCAACAATAATAAGTTCAGTTATACTATTCATTTTTAGATATTCCAATAAATCTGTACCATTAAACGCATTGGCTTCGTTTTTTGTAAATACTTTTTCATTATTTAAAGGTTTAACTAATGGATGTATATCAAAACCAGATTTTGAATTGTGTTGAATGTGAATAACCAGAATATTATTTTTACGCGAAAAATCTAATATTCTTGAGGCATTTTGAGCTGCATTTTCTGCCCCGAATAATGGGACAGAACCACCCGGGAAATAAAACATCTGGATATCAATAATTAGTAAAGCTTTTGTTTTCATATTTAATTCAGATTCTTGTGAATATAAATTCATTTTAAAGAAAAACACAAAAACAAATAAAGTTAAATGTAAAAAGAGTTGTTTCATATTTTTTTTTTTTTGTTATTTAGATTAACAATTTAAATGATTTTTGGTTTATTGTATATAACTTATTTAAGTTTTATGAATAAAAATTATAATCCGCTTGAGCAACAAAGTAATGATGAAATATTAAAAACACGATTAAAAATTCAAAATACAGATTATATTCGGGATATAATTAATGGTTTACCCTATATTACAGCTATACTAAATTCTTATAGGCAGGTAATATTTTCTAATGAAACTCTACTCCAACAATTAAATATTTCATCAATTGATGAAGTAATTGGATTACGCCCGGGAGAGGTAATTCATTGTGTAAATTCAAATAAAGAAGAAGGTGGGTGTGGTGCTTCAGAAAATTGTAAGGTTTGCGGAGTTTTTTTATCCATATTACAAGCACAGAAAACAAAAGGGAAATCGCAGTATGAATGTAGAATTAAAGCTATGCATGATGGAATGGAAATAGCATTCGACTATTTAGCAACATCAAATCCAATAATTTGGGAAAATGAAGAATTCATAATTTTTTCGTTAACCGATATAAGTTCAGAAAAGAGACGCAAAGCTTTAGAAAAAACTTTTTTTCATGATATTATAAATAAAGCTGGATCATTACAGGGATTTATTCAATTAATACAGTCTGTTTCCGATATTGAAACAATTCAAAAATATACTCACTTAGCATCTGATATAAGTCAAGAACTAATTAGCGAAATTTTATCGCAACGACAACTAATAGCAGCTGAAAATAATGAGTTGGCAATATCAATAGAACGTGTAGAATCCATTTCAATAATGAGTTCGTTGATACGTGAAATCTCAAATCAAAAAATTTCACAAAATATTCAAGTGATAATGGATGAGAAATCAACATCAGAGTATATTCATACTGATATTAATTTATTACGAAGAGTATTACTGAATATGCTAAAAAATGCTGTTGAAGCATCTGAAAAGGGTGATTTTGTTATTATTTCGGGCGAATTATCTAATTCAAGGTATGTTTTTAAGGTACATAACTCAAAATTCATATCAAAAGATATACAATTACAAATATTTCAGCGTTCATTCTCAACTAAAGGTATGAATAGAGGTTTGGGAACATATAGTATGAAATTATTTGTTGAAAATTATCTGAACGGAAAAGTCCATTTTGAATCGAATGAACTAAATGGTACAACTTTTTATGTTGAATTACCTTATTTTGAAACAGTTTGATTTGAATTTACAAAGCGAATTATTTCAACAGCAACCTGGCTCGACTTTTCATCATCTTTTAAAACCATTCTATGGTCTGCTCCATCAATTTGAACAAATTTCTTATTTATCGACGGACTTGAATCATAAAGTTTTTTGCCCATTGTTGGAGGTATAAAATTATCGCTTCCACCATGAATTACTAATAATGGTTTTTCGAGGTTTTTAATTTCTTCTAAGTTTGTTAAACCATAAACCTTTTCTTCAATAGTAATTTTTAAAAATGGCCGTATAATAAAAGGTAATGATTCCTTTTTTAGAAATACTTCAAGTTCTTTAAGTGAACTAAATGTTGACATCAGAATAACTTTATCAATTGTAGGATTATTGCTTAATTTTAATGCAACATACCCGCCCAATGAATACCCAAGAAGAATTGTAGGTAACGAATTGTTTTTTATTAAATTAAAGTGTTGCAAAGCTATATTTGCATCATTCACTATGCCATTTATTGTTGGATTTCCGGTACTTAACCCAAAACCACTATAGTTAAATGAAAAAATATTCAGATTGGTTTGAGTCCCTAAAGCATTAAAAAAAGGAATTGCAGATCGAATATTGCTTCCATTTCCCGATAAATAAATTAAATTAAACTGTGCATTTGGTTCAGTAATATACCATGTTTCTAAATATGTACTATCGTTTGTTGGTATTAAGTTTCGGTTAAAAGAAAAACCAGTATTAAGTTCAAATTCTTTTATTGGATTAAAAACATCAACCTCGTTTACTTTTTTGCTTATACAACTCTGAAATATAATAATTATGATAATTGGAGCCAGTAATTTTTTCATTTTCTTGTTTAAATATTAATAATAAATTATAAACAACAAGTGAAGATGTTATGTTCAAAAATGAATGAATTATGTATTATTTATTTATGATAATAGTTTTGTAAAACTAATTTCATAAGTTTGAAGATAATTAAAAAAATAGAATGAAAGAGCTATTAACACCACTGAAGATAATGGAGAATATGGTTGATAAATTACAACAATCATATCCGAAACATGAAAAGAAAGCAGAAGGAATTATTCAGTTTCATTTAAAACACAATAATGAAAATATTGATTGTTATATTCAGTCAGATTTCGAAAGACTCACATTCAGAAAAGGAATAGCAAATAACCCAACTGTAACAGTAAAATCGACATTTTATAATTGGTTAAACCTGGCAGGAGGCAGACTAAATCCTGTTGTTGGAGTAATGTTAAGAAAGCTCAGATTTAATGGCAAAACTTCGTTTTTTGATGTTCTGCCAAAAAAATCGTTTACAGAAGATTTAAACATACCAAAAGATCCTGCTTCAAAATTCGAGAAAAATCCTTCGAAATATTGGATTAAACCAAAAAAAGTTGTTGTATTAAGTTCATCACCAAGAGGTGAGAATGGATACACCGATTTCTATTTAAATTCATTTATTAAAGGAATGGAAAAGGACTCGGAAGTTGAATTGGTACATTTAAAAAAGTATATTATTAAACCATGTACAGGCTGTTTCTCATGTTGGATGATTCATCCGGGCGAATGTATTTATCATAAAACTGACGATTTTAATGCACTAGCAGAAAAACTTTTTACTGCTGATTTAATTGTTTATGCATTTCCAATATATGCAGATGGAATGCCCGGAATTTTAAAAAACTATTTCGACAGATCGGTAAGCAGAGCTTATCCATATATGATTGACGGAATTTATAAAGTTCGACACCCACGACGATATAAACACGAAAATCAATCGATGGTTATATTTTCAATATGTGGTTTTTTTGAAATGAAAAATTTTGAACCTGTGCATTATTATTTTAAAGCTCTTTCTCATAACAGACATATACCTGTTATTGCTGAAATTTACAGGACAACTGCTGTTGGTATGTATGGAAATCCATTTGCATATAAACAACTCAATGAAATTATTGATGGACTTGAAAAAGCCGGTGATGAAATTGTTAATCACGGAAAAATTAAACAGAAAACATATAAAATAATTCATCAGAAATTTTATCGATCAAAGCGCGATTTAAATCAAATAAATGAGTGGTGGAACGAAAAAAAGGGAAGTAAAGACATTAACTACTAAATTCAATACTTATTATTAAACTTTTTTGATATAAAATTTAATTTTTTAGCTACAATAAAAACCTTCTTTCATTTTAATAATAGTTTTTTTAAATAATTGAAAAAATCTTTTTTATCAAGTAAATATTTTTTCATAATAAAGTAAAATATTCATACATAAATCGAAATATATCTTTTTTATTCATAAAAGATTCTTATTTTTATAAATAATAGATTGTTTTTAAATAGTTTAAAAATTGATATTTAAATTGAATTATAAGTTTCAATTTATTATTTTTAAACTCAATAAATTATTATTAATGAAAAAAGATTTCTATTCTCTTTTCAATATTGAAGAAAAAGAGAAGTCAAGTGTTTTAATATTCTTATTTCAATCCGTATTTCTTGGGATATTTTATGGAGCTTTCGATGTAGGTGCTCATGCTTTATTCTTAAATGTTTATCCTGCATCGATGATACCAAAAGCATATGTAATTTCTGGTATTGTTGGTATTATTTTAACAACGATTTATGCCAGATTACAAAGTCGCTATTCTTTCTCCAGATTAGCCATATTTAATTTGCTATTTATATCCATTCTAACTGTAATCCTTCGTGTTTTATTTCAAATAACAGAAAGTCCATGGATAGTATTTTTGGTATTTATAATGATGGGGCCATTAAATATTATGGCCTTACTTGGATTCTGGGGTACTATAGGAAGAATGTTTACATTACGACAAGGAAAACGTTTATTTGGAGTAATCGATACAGGACAGATATTTGGAGCGATTCTTAGTACATTTGCAATCCCTGTTCTAATAACGTTTGGATTTGAACAAAAAAATCTACTTCTTTTAAGTTCTGTAAGTGTGTTTTTTGCATTTGTTATTCAAATAATTATTTCATTTAAATATAATTTGAATCAAGAGATTCAAAAAGATGTTAAAAAAATTAAAAACAGACTTCCTGAATTATTAAAAGATAAGTATGTATTACATATGGCAATATTTATTGTAATGTCGATGCTTTCTGCATTTTTTATTCAATATTCATTCCTATCAGTTACAAAAGATAACTATCCCGATCCAGATAACTTAACGGAGTTTTTAGGAGCTTTCACAGGAAGTTTATTACTTTTTACATTCTTGTTTAAAACCTTCGTTTATAGTAAACTGATGAAAACATACGGACTCAAAGTAAGTATTTTAATTTCGTCGTTTTTACTTGGGATATTTTCGATAGTTGCAGTTTTAATCGGTACATTTTTAGGATATTCATCAACTGCATCAGGTTTTATATTTTTCTTTTTAATAATAGCTCTTAGTCGATTGTTTTCTAAAGCACTAAAAGATGCTGTTGAAGCACCATCATTTAAAATATTATACCAATCATTAAAAGCCGAAATCCGTTACGATGTTCAGGCATATGTCGATGGTACAATTAATGAAATTGCAGCTTTGTCGGCAGGATTAATGCTTGCTTTTTTAGGATTATTTGAGTTTTTTAAGCTTATTCATTTTTCGTATTCGTTAATAATTATTCTGATTATTTGGTTTATTGTTTCTCGAAAATTATACTCAGAGTACAAACTTTCTCTTCAAAAATCCTTAGCAGAATATAAAGGGAAAAAGCATGACGAGTCGGAACTTGTATTTGTTGTTGATAAATCGCTTGATTCAGACAGTGTAACCGACCAGCAAGTTTTATCAAGTATGAATGTGTTTTTTGAACTGCATCCATTTAAGTACGAACACCGACTTGAACAGCTAGCAATTAATAACAAAGGTAAAATTGGAGAAAATGCACTTACAAAAATACTCGATTATAAATTTATAGGTTCGGCTTTTAATATTAAAGATAAAATCAAGATTAATCCAGAATCATCAAATAATGAACGCTTTAATTTGTTAATTGAGAAATTTGGTAAAAAAATTGATAAATCACCCGAACCTAGTCAGGTTATTCAGTATACAAAATCGAAGATTTCGGAAGAAAAAATTGTAGCAGCCTATTTAATTGGTAAATATTATAACGAATCATATTATATATATTTAAAAGCGTTACTCCGCGATTTAGATAAAGAAGTTAAAATAGCAGCAATAAAAGCTATTACACTAAATAAACAAGTTGATTTTTGCCAGTTAATTATTGAATACCTTGAAATAAATGGCTTATATCAATATGCAAACGATTCGCTTGTAACAATTGGTGAAGGAGCTTTACCTTATCTTGATCAGGCCTTCTATAAAACAGGAACAACTGAATGTGTTTTAAAACGAATTGTTAAAATTATTGGAGAAATAGGAGGGAATCAAGCAATTAAAATACTGGTTAAAAAACTTGATCACCCTAAAAAGGAAATTTTAAAACAAGTACTAATAGCTTTAAAAAACTGTAATTTTAAAACCGATGAGCAATCAATTTCAATTATTCATCAAATTATTGAAGTTCAAATTGGGGTTATTGGTTGGAATATTTCTGCCTTAAACACTCTTCGTGAAGCAAATAAATTTGGATTCTTAAATGATGCTTTACAAGAAGAACAAAAGGAAAATTACGATACACTTTTTTTATTGCTTTCTTTAGCTTATGATCCAAAATCAATAATGCACGTTAAAGAAAATATTGAAAGTGGAACAACCGAAGGTATTAGTTATGCGCTTGAATTACTCGATTTATTTATATATGATGAAATAAAACCAAAATTGTTTCCAATAGTTGAAGATATTTCAATTAGTGAGAAAATACAGGAATTACAAAATTTTTATCCTATAGAAAGATTTAATATATCAGATTTGTTGATTTCTATTATAAACCGTGATATCAATAATATAAGCGTTTGGACTAAAGCTTGTGCATTATATGCATTTTCGGAAATAGTAGATTCACAGGTCCCTGATGATGTTGTTGCTCATTTATTTAATTCAAATAACATTTTAAGACAAACAGCTGCATATACAATCTCAATAATAAATAGATCACATTTCGATTCAATTTCTTATCGTATTCAAAACAAATATTTAGAAGAATTTGAAAATATTTTTAATTACGCTGATTTCGATAGAAATAATTTACTTATTGAAAAAATATTCTACTTAAAAAGTGTAAGCTATTTAAAAAATATCAAAGGTGTTATACTAATTGAATTGGCTGAAAATCTATTTACATTAAATTTTGATAATCCAAAAGAAGAAATATTTGAGGTTCCTGAAATTAATAATAAAATACTTTTTACCCGATACGGACAATTAACTATAAAATCTAATAATTCTGAAATTTCATTATCGGGGAATGAAATATTTGATTTTAGAGATTTTCCTGACAAATTGTTAACCAATATTACATTAATTAAAGATGAACATACTTTAATTTATTATATAAATAGAAATGATTTATTTATAAATATGTTTGATTATCAGGAAATAGAAATTTCGATTTTAAACTGGATAAACGATAAATATAAAATAGAAACTCCCAAAGAAAATTAAGGGAATGTAAATTAATACAATAATAATATGAAGTTAAATGTATTTCGAAGAATAAAAATTTTTTATATGCGCAAAACAACAATTTTTAAACAGTTAATTTTAAATGTTGTTATACCTGCTGTGTTAGCATTATTAATTCTTGGTTTTTTTAACTATACACAAACTAAAAAGAATTTAATAAATTCAATTAACACTAAAAACAAGATAATTTCAAGTGAAATACTTCATATTATAGAATTTCAGGATGTTGCATTAAATGTTTTGGAAGAAAACCTCAATAAAAAAATGGAGGATTATAGTGAGCAACTTGTTAAGAAATATTTTAAATCAACAAAAAATATCGAATATGCAGATCTTGAAAAAATAAGATTTGAACTTGGAATGGATACCTTGCGCGAAGATATTTATGTTATAAATAAAGAAGGTTTTGTAGTAAACACAACATTTAAAAATGATTTAGGTTTAAATTTCTTTTCTTTTGGCGAAGATCATAAACAAATGCTTTTGGGGATATTTGAAAAAGGAGAATTTGTAAATGAACGATTTGCAGTTGAATTTAATACTAAAAGGTTAAAAAAATATACATATCAACCTACAACTGATGGGAATTATATAATAGAAATTGGAATTTATTCAAAAAGAGCCGATGAGATTATTGATTTTATAAAAAGCACAATAAACAAATTATCAATTGATCAACCATCAATTCTAGGTGTCGATTTATTCATAAGTAAAGACAATCCGTTTAGTTTAAATAAGGAGGCTGCGATATCAAAAGAGGAAAAAGAAATCCTTGTTGAAAGATTTGTTAAAAAAGACTCAACTAATGTTGTAATTCGACGACAAAATAAAAAATTAAGTTATGATTATTTATACATGCAGCGCTCTAATACAGACTTATATAAAGGTGCTGTTATACGAATTATTTCAGATAGAACCAGCGAAGCAATTTTATTGCGAAATGAGCTTATTAAATTTATTTTAGTATTCAGTTTAACACTTGTTGTAGTAGTTGTAATGTTATATAAGAAAACCAAAGTAATTACTTCTCCAATAAAAAAATTGGTTGATAAAGTAAATAGAATTACAAACGGACATTTAAACGAAAGAGCTGAAGTTATTGGAAATAATGAAATTGCAACTTTGTCGCAGAAATTCAATAACATGATTGAAGAACTTGAAAGTTATTACAATGAATTGGAACAAAAAGTAAAAGACAGAACAGCAGAAGTTGTTCGTCAAAAAGAAGAGATCGAAATTAAAAATAAACATATTACAGATAGTATTCGATATGCAAAACGAATACAAAATGCGCTGTTACCTCCTGATGATTATGCAAATCAGATATTACCAAATTCATTTATTTTTTACAGGCCAAAAGATATTGTAAGTGGTGATTTTTATTGGATGACAAAAAAGAACAACCTTGTAATATATGCAACTGTTGATTGTACCGGACATGGTGTTCCCGGAGCATTTATGTCAATTGTTGGGTATAATCAATTGAATTATGCAATTGATGTTAAAAAAGCCCGTACAGCAAATGAAATTCTTGATAGTTTGAACGAAGGTGTAGTTGAAACATTACGCGAAAAAAATTCAGACTCGGCAGGAAGCGTTAAAGATGGTATGGATATTACACTTTGTGTAATTGATTATAAAAATATGAAACTTCAATATTCAGGAGCAAATAATCCACTTTGCTTAATCAGAAATAACGAAGTAATTCAATATAAAGCTGACAAGTTTGCAATTGGCGGAAACTATGGTAACGAATTGCCAAAATTTACAAATAATGAAATTGATTTACTTCCTGGTGATGTGCTTTATACTTTCTCCGATGGTTATGCCGATCAATTTGGAGGAACTGATGGCCGAAAATTTATGATGAAACAATTTCGTGAATTACTACTAAAAATTCACAAAAATCCAATGGATGATCAAAGTAAGATGTTAGAAAATATTCTTGAAGAATGGCGTGGACATGAAGAACAGGTTGACGATATTTTAGTTATTGGAGTTAAAATCGAATAAATAATATGAATGGAAAAATTGAAATAATACTTTATTTACCTAAAAATAATCAAGAAAAAAAGGAACCCGAATTATTGTGGATTAAGGGTTTTCAGGAAATTCTAAAAGTTTCTCTTGAACAATTAATATCAAAAGAAATAACGTTTAAACAACTCGATAATAAATCAGATGTTATTAAACAAATGAGTAATTCAGTAATTATTCAGATTATTCAGAATGATAACATTGATTTTGATTCATTAATTCAAAAAGACTTAAAAAATAATCAGATTGTTGATTTGAATTTTATTCAGATAGTTTGTTGTCTGTTAAAAGATAATGGGATTAATATTGAAGGCAAAAAGTTATTTAATTTTTACGAAGAAAATATAGGCAAACCTGTAAACCTTAATGTAAACGAAATACAGAAAATTAAAGATGAAATTTGGCTAAAATTCTTTGATATTGCATTAGAAATTAAAAATAAAGCAATTATTAGTAACAAACCTTTTGAAAGTAAATCAAAACAAAAATCAGTTTTTTTAGCAATATCAAGCCCTGATCAGAATTATAACAGAAATATTATTGAAAGAGAAATTAACCAATTGGGTTATACAGTTACATCACCGCTAAATTTTATTCAAAATATTCAAGATTATAAGTTAGATATTTTAAATAAAATTGAGAATTCATTATTATCAATACATTTTATTGGAAATAATTATTCACCATTAATAAAAGATTCAGGAATTTCACTTATTGAATATCAAAATAATTTATTTACAGAATTAATAAACTCCAAAAATAAAGAAAACCTTTATCGATTAGTTTTTATTGATCCAGAGCTTAAACCAAAAAGCGAAAAACAAAAACAATACATTGATAGTTTTACACATAATATTGATGAACTAAAAAATACTGAAATTATACAAGCTCCAATTGAGGTTTTTAAATCTGTAATATTTAGAAAATTAAACGAAATAAATCCTGATTTACAAAAAAAAGAATTTATAAAAATTGAAAAGAACGAAGGTAAGAGTATATATCTGATACACAACGATTCTGACAAACAAGTTGCTGAAGAAATAAAATCATTTTTTCATTCAAAAAATTATTATTTCCTCGACATAGAAAATAAGTTAAGTAATATTGATCAAATAAGAGCTCATAAAAAGAATTTAGTTGATTGCGATTCTCTTGTTGTTTTATACTTAAATGCGAATAAACAATGGTTAATTAGTAAGATTAGCGATATTTTGAAATCACCAGGAATAGGCAGAAAAAGAAAATTCGATGCTAAGGTTATATATACAAAAGAAGACATGCATAACGAATTTTCAAGTTATTTGAAAAATATTACAATTATTGATCAAAAAGTATCAATAAAAGAAGATTTGCAAGCTATAAATGAAATATTGAAATAATATGATACCAGCAGATAATGCGAACGATAAACAAAATGGAATGTTTAATCCATTTCCGGGATTAAGGCCATTTAAAGTCGAAGAGAGTCACTTATTTTTTGGTCGCGAAGGACAAAGCGAAGAAATTCTTACTAAGTTATCAGATCAGCGCTTTGTTGCAGTTATTGGTGCTTCTGGAAGTGGTAAATCTTCATTAATTTATTGTGGGTTAGTACCTGTTTTATATGGTGGATTTATTGGTGATAAAAATTCAACATGGAAAATTATTACTACCCGACCAGGAAATTCACCAATTGAAAATCTGTCATCAGCAATAATTAAAACTCAAACATCAAATGATACTAAATCAGTTGATTTAATAAAACAGAAAGTAGTTGCTTCAGTTTTACGAAGCAGTTCAATGGGTCTGGTTGATTCTATTAACCAATCGTTTGATTTAAAAAACGAAAATATACTTATTATAGTCGATCAGTTTGAAGAGTTATTCAGATATAAAAGCAGCAGAAAAGACCAATCTACATATAATGAAGCAGAAGCATTTGTAAAATTATTAGTAAATGCAAATACTTCAAAAGATACTCCAATTTATATCGTTTTAACCATGCGTTCCGACTTTATTGGAGAGTGTTCTCAATTCTATGACTTAACGGAGCTCATAAATAATTCAAATTATCTTGTACCTCAAATGACCCGCGACGATTTTCGTCGTGCAATTGAGGGTCCTGTAGCTGTTGGAGGAGCAGAAATTGAACCGCAATTAGTACAACAATTGTTAAATGAAGTAGGTGATAATCCCGATCAGCTTCCAATTCTTCAGCATTCTTTAATGCGTACATGGGATTATTGGACTGATCACTCTAATATTCAGCAGCCAATAAGTATTTCAGATTACGAAGCAATTGGTAAAATGGAAAAAGCTCTATCTGAACATGCAAACGAAGCATTTGACGAATTGCAGGAAGAAGAAAAATGGATATGCGAAAGTATGTTCAAAACCATTACAGAGAAAGGAAATGACAACCGTGGTATTCGTCATCCAACGAGTGTTAGGGATATTGCAATTATTGCCCGATCAGAAGTTGATGATGTAATAAAAGTAATTGAACCATTTAGAGCTGCAGGCAGATCATTTATTTACCCATCGCATGAAATAAAGCTAAATGCTGATAGTATGATTGATCTTTCGCACGAGAGTTTAATGCGTATTTGGAATAAGCTTAAAATATGGGTAGAGGAAGAATGGAATGCAGTGCAAATGTACATGCGATTATCTGAAGCATCTGAAATGTTTCAATCGGGAAAAACAGGTTTATGGCGACCACCAGATTTACAACTTGCATTAAACTGGCGCGAAAAACAGAAACCTACATTATCATGGGCACAAAGATATAATCCAGCATTTGAACGTGCAATGGTTTATCTTGAAACCAGCGATAAGGATTATCGTGCTGAAGAAGAGAATAAATTAAAACTGCAGAAAAGACAACTTCGTCGTTCTAAAGTTTTTGCAATAGTTCTTGGTTCTGCTGCAATTGTAGCAGTTGCATTAACTCTTTATTCTCAATCGTTGAAAGTTGAAGCCGACAGAGAAAGAAAAAAAGCCGAACAACAAAAAATAATTGCCGAAGAAAAATCAATTATAGCTGAACAACAAACAACAATTGCAAAAGAAAAAGAAAAAGAAGCATTAGAACGAAAAGAAGAAGCTGATCAACAACGATTAATTGCAGAGCAAAAGCAAAAAGAAGCAATACGAAATGCTGAGTTAGCAGAGAAACAAAGACTTATAGCACTCGACAAACAAAATGAAGCAAATCAGCAGCGCTCGTTAGCTGAAATAAATGCTAAAGAAGCCCGAAAACAAACTGTAGAAGCTGAAAAAGCACGACAAGAAGCATATCAGCGTCGAATGCTTTCAATTTCACAAAGTTTAGGTGTTAAATCTCAACAAATATCCGACGATGTTCAACTAAAAGGATTAATAGCTTATCAATCATACTTGTTTAATGTAAGACACGAAGGTACTGAGTATAATCCCGATGTTTATTTAGGATTGTATTATGCCCTTAAGGGATTAAAAGGTCAGTCTTATAATGCATTAAATGGACACAGTGGTTCTGTTATGGATATTGCTTTTATTCCGGGAACAAATACCATGTTTAGTACCGGAGGTGATGGTAAAATTATTAAATGGAACATGGAAAATCCACTTGATACATTTGAAGTTATAACCGAAAATCCATTTGTTCAGAGAACTTTGGCAATTACCCCAGATTCAAAATATTTAATTTGTGGTACAGATGAATCAAAAATACTATTATATACTATTAATAATGGAGTTGCTTTAGTTAAAGACCTTGTAGGTCATACTTCTGTTGTTGTTGCAGTTGCTACTTCATCTGATAGTAAATTTTTTGTTTCTGCAAGTAATGATAAAACCATACGAAAATGGAATCTAACAACCTTTGAGAGTGAATTATTAGTAACTAGTGAATCGAAAATAAATACAATTAAAGTTTCACCCGATAATAAGTATGTTACTGCAGGAACTCAAGATGGTAAAGTTATTATTTGGAATATGGATAATATTTCTTCACCTCAAATTATTAACGAAGAAAGTAAAAATGCAATTACATCTATTTGCTATAATCATAACGGAAGTTGGTTAGTTAGTGGAGATTCTAAAGGAAACGTTAAAATTTGGGAAACAAAAAATTATAAACTTATTGATAATTTAGAAGGACATCGTTCACGCATATATGATATCGAATTTAGTCCGGATGATAATTTATTAGCATCATCAAGTTTAGATGGTACTGTTCGAATGTGGGACAGCAAAAATCTGAATAATCAACCTGTAATATTGAAAGATCATGAATCATGGGTACTTTCTATTGCATTTACACCCGATGGAAAAAAAGTTATCACATCAAGTAACCAAAAAGAAAGAATTCTTATTTGGTCAACAAAATCAGAATATATGGCATCAGAAATAAAAAAATATTTAACAAGAAATTTAACTCTTGACGAATGGAATGCATATGTTGCCGAAGATGTTGAATATGAAAAAACATTCCCAGAACTTGCTAAATCTAATTAAAATGAACTATTTAATTACTTTTTTTAGTTATTTGAAACGAATTGTTCCTTATAAATTAATATTAATCCTATGCTTATTTATAGAATTTTCGGTTACTCTATTTGCTCAGGATAATTGTAGTTTTAAGCTTGAAGAAGCTCAGAAGTTATATGAGTCAGGTAATTTAGATTCAATACCTTCAATGCTAAATCCTTGTATTGAAAAAGGTTTTTCTGGCGATGAATTATCAAGAGCATATAAATTATTAATATTAACTTATTTGTTTGAAGATAATCAGGAAATTGCGAATTATACCATGTTCAAATTTCTTGAATCTTTTCCAGAGTACGAAATTAAAGCAAACGATCCTGTAGAATTAAAATACCTTTTTAACACATATCATACAATACCATTATATTCAATAGGAGTGATTGTTGGTGCTAATTATTCTTATATTCGGGTAATGGAGCCTTATAGTTTAGCAAATACAAATAATTATTCTGGTGAATATTCTGTTTCAAGTATGGGGTATCAGGCTGGTATTCAAATTAAGAGATATATTAATGAAAATATTGAAATCAATCTTGATGCAATATATACAGCTAAAAATTTTGACTATAAACTCAAACAGTTAGATTCAGAAATTGAATATAAAGAAGATCTTACAATGTTTTCTTTTCCATTAACTGGGACATATGATTATAGATTTAAAAATTCAAAAATAAGTTCTTTTGCCCGTTTAGGTGTTAATGTTGATTATTTGATGAGTGCATCAGCAAATTTTAAACGTAATATTGATGATGATGCTTCTGTTGATGATATTTCTGGTTCCGATATTGAAATTCTACAAGATAGGAATACAATTAATGTTTCTGCTGTTATTGGAGGAGGCTTAAAATACTATGTTAAAAAAGGTTATATCATGTTCGATGTAAGATATAATATAGGATTAACAAATACAGTTATTTCAGAAAATCGTTTTACTAACGACGAAAAATGGGCAAAATATAATTATGTTGATGATGATTTTGCTATGAATAATTTATTTGTTTCAGTTGGATATGTATTTTCATTTTATAAAACAAAACAAAAAAAATGAGAAAAGAATTATTAAAAAACATACAATACGGATTTTTATCGCTATTATTTTTAAGTATATTATCGTGCGAGAATCTTGATATTTCTTCAACTCAGTCCGATTCATTTATCAAACTATTTGGTTCGTGGAGTGCCGATATTGGATGCGATGTTAAACCATTCGATAACGGATATTTAGTTTTGGTAACCACAACTTCTAATAATGCAAACAATACAGATATTGCATTAATACAAACAGATAAATATGGAAACCAAAAGGGTAATATAGATACAATAGATGGAGGAGGTAATGATATTGCAGGAGAATTACTATTAACCTATGATGGAGGATTTATTATTCTTGGAACTATTGAAGATACTTTGAATAATAATGATAATATTTTTATTTCAAAATATAATACAAATGCGGAGTTGGAATGGCAAAAAAACATTGGTACTTCGGTAAATGAACAAGGTGTATCAATAAAAGCTGCACAAACAGGGTATATTATTGCCGGCAATACCAATAAAGCAGATATTGTAACAGGAAATACTACTAGTCATTGGGATATATATTTAGTTAAAATTGATGAATTGGGAAACATTGAATGGGAAAATAATTTTGGTGCCGCAGGTGATGAAACTACTTCTGATATATTAGTTCATAGCGATGGTTATTTAATTATTGGTACAACAAATAGTTTTAATGAATCAGGACAAGCAGGTAATAATATCATTGCAATTAAAACAAATACTACTGGTGGAGAAACTGATAAATATACTTATGGAAGTAATTATAATGATTATGGAAGTTCTGTAGTTGAAGCAAACGATGGTTTTATTATTGTTGGTTCAGTTGAAATAGTCTCAAATTCAAATATTTATGTTGTTAAAATAGACAAAGATGATTTGCAGAACATTATTTGGGAAAAAACATTTGGAACAAATTTAAATGATTATGGTTATGATATATTGATAAAAGATGAAACAATAAAAGTTATTGGGAGTCAAGGAAGTATAAGTGGATCATTTGCATATTTTTTAACTACTGATATTGATGGAAATTCTTTGGATCAAAAACTCTATGGAGGATTTAACCAGATTTTAAATTCATTTGAAGGAACAATTGATGGAGGTTATATTATGGTTGGTACTTCAGGTGAAGAAGGAAATGAACAAATCTGTTTAATTAAAGTAAACGCACAGGGTGAATTGTAGAAGATTTCTTACGGATAAGAATTGTGTAACAGGAAATGTAAATTATTAAGTTATGAAAACAATATTTCGGATTTTAATATTGAGTATTTTGTTATTAGCTTCAAATTCAGTTTTTTCGCAAATAACAATTTTGGATGCAGTTGCTGTAGATGGAGATGGCGATGGATATTACGGAACAGTTGAAATTCGGTTTTCAACAAATATCGACGATTCAGATGTTGAAACAAGCGCAATTACTGAAAATGAATGGATGTTTTCCCTTGATCCTACTTTTTCAGAATTTTTAAACCCTGATGATTTTAATTCAACAGTAAGTTATATTGCTGTTGATAATAATAATAACGATGATTATATTCAATTTGTGTTTAGTACAAATCAATTTGCTTCAAGTACCGGGTCAATTTATATTAGATATACAAATAGTAACTCCACAGTTATAACAGATCAAGCTACTACAGATACATTATTTGATTTCATGATATATTCTTCAAGAGATCTTGCACCACCAGTAATTGCAAGTGTTATTTCAAATGCAAATGTTGCGGGCACTTTAAAAATTGGTCAATCAATTACTTTTACCGTTGATTTTGCAGACTCAATTCCTGATCCTTATTTAACTATTTTACCACTGCAATACAATGGACAAAACTTAAATTGGAGTACTTCAAATGCAGGGGATACATATACAGGTACTTACACAGTAGTTGAAAATGATCCTGATAAAACAACTGCTTTACAATTAACTGGTGTTACTGCTGAAGACATTGATGGAAATATTAGCGATCCTTTTAGTGGATCAGATGTACAAAAATTAATAGATGCACATAAACCAGTAATATTAAGTGTAACATCATTAGCCTCAGGAGCAGGAACATTAAAAGTAGGGCAAACTATAACTTTTACAGTAGATGTTCAGGATACAGAGTTAGGATTAACCATATTG
>MENE01000114.1:0-1014 GCA_001769005.1 Bacteroidetes bacterium GWA2_31_9b
AAAGCAGGATGCATCCGATTTTAAAAATCAGAAGGCCTCATTCAGGAGTTGATTATTCAGCCCCAACAGGTACTCCTATTTATACCATTGGTGATGGAACTGTTATTGGTAAAGGCTATTCAACTTCAGCCGGGAATTACATTAAAATTAGACATAATAGTGTATATACATCAGGATACAATCATTTATCAAAATATCCTAAAGGGATTCGTATTGGCCAAAAAGTTAACCAGGGAGAAATTATTGGATACGTTGGAAGTACTGGCTATGCAACTGGACCACACTTAGATTTCAGAGTGTGGATGAATGGTCAAGCAATTGATCCATTAAAAATAAAAGCACCTCCTGTAAAACCAATTAAACAAGAGAATTTATCAAGTTTTCAATCATCAATAAATGATATAAAACAAAAACTGCTATTGATAAATTAATCCTGTTACAAACAAATAAACATCAATCTTCAGAATAAAACATTTGTATAAAATAAATGCTTTATTTAACTTGTTGTAATTATAAATTTACAAGTTAAACCCAATACACAAAAAAGAAACATAAAGATCGGTTACTAAATTTTAATTTGGAGTTTAATATTTTATAGATGAAAAAATCATTCCATATATAAAACCTTATTTATTAACCAATTAAGACTGTTATGAAAATTAAAAAAAATCGAACAAAAGATAAGAGATTATTCATAGCAATATCTGTAATCTCATTTATTGGATTGTTTTCTTCGTGCTCACCTGAATATATACCTAACATGGTAAATACTCCTTTATTTAGTAATCAGGGCGAGTTTCAAGCAACAGTAGCAACCGGAACCAGTAACTTTGATGCACAACTTGGCTTTGCAATAACCGATAATATTGCAATTATTGCTAATGGAAGTTATGCCGATGAAACAAACGATACTACCGATGAGTTTCACAAACATTTAATTCTTGAAGGAGGATTAGGCTATTACAAAAAATTATCAGAATCAGGAAGAATTGAAGTATTTGGGGGTTATGGAAT
>MENE01000114.1:1077-7138 GCA_001769005.1 Bacteroidetes bacterium GWA2_31_9b
TAATCGAATTTTTCTTCAACCAGGGATAGGTGCTGTTACCGATATTTTTGAAGGAAGTTTTGCTACACGGGTAGCTTTTGTTCAAATGATACCTTCATCAACATCAAATATTTCAGAATCGTGGCATATGTTTATAGAACCTGTAATGACAGTTAAAATTGGATATCGGTATGCTAAAGCAGTTATTCAGGTTGGATACTCTTTCCCAATAAATGAAAAAAATATTGATTATAACACACAAGGTTTAATTTTTAACTTTGGTTTAAATATAAATATTGGACGCGATTATTTATAAAGTAGAAACGATTTTTTCAATAATCACAGGAAAGTGTGCGTACTCAAGTTCGTGCACTTTTTTTGCTACATCTTCCGGAGTATCTGTTTCTAAAACTTTACATTTAGCTTGAAAAATAATCGACCCTTTATCATATTCTTTATTTACAAAATGAATTGTTATTCCCGACTCTTTTTCTTTATTTGCAACAACAGCTTCATGTACTTTCATTCCATACATACCTTTCCCACCAAATTTTGGCAATAATGCAGGATGAATATTTATTATTTTATTGGGGTAGGCATCAATTACATATTCAGGTAAAAGCCACAGAAAACCTGCTAAAACGATGAAATCAATTTGGTTATTTTTTAATATCTGAAGCAGGTTTTTAGTATCGTAAAATTCAGCACGGTTGAACACATAATGCTTAATATTATGATTTATAGCTCTTTGAATAACAAATGCGTTTTTATTATTCGAAAAAATGATAGAAATTTTATTTTTTTTATCCTTTTTTAAATAAAAAATGATGTTTTCGGCGTTCGTTCCAGAACCGGATGCAAATATTGCTATATTGCTCATAATCTAATATTTAACTTGGGTATTTGTGTATCTATTCAAACAATGATATTAAAATATTATTACAAAAATGGTTCTTTAAATCCAAAAAAGATTATTTTTGCAACAAAAAAATAGAGAAATATTTTTGATTTATAAAAGTTAATTCTATTTCTTTGCACAGTTAAAAAATAAATTTAATTATTAATTAAAACTTAAAGTTATGTCTGATACTGCATCAAGAGTAAAAGCAATCATCGTTGATAAATTAGGAGTTGACGAAAACGAAGTTACACCAGAAGCAAGTTTTACAAATGACTTGGGTGCTGACTCTCTTGACACTGTTGAATTAATCATGGAATTTGAAAAAGAATTTAATATTTCAATACCAGATGATCAAGCCGAAAATATCGGTACAGTAGGTGATGCTATTAAGTACATCGAAGAGCACGCTAAGTAATATCTCTAATAACCCCAAAATCTTGTTTTAAATTTTTATAGTTATGGAATTCAAACGTGTAGTAATTACTGGCCTTGGCGCTGTTACCCCTATAGGTAATTCAGTTGAAGAATATTGGAACAACTTAATTAATGGAGTTAGTGGTTCGGATTTAATTACCCACTTTGATACTTCAAAATTTAAAACAAGATTTGCTTGTGAGGTTAAAAACTTCGATCCTAATCAACATTTTGATCGAAAAGAAGTGAAGAAGCTTGATTTGTTTGCACAATATGCATTAGTTGCTGCTGAGCAAGCAATTCAAGATTCAAAACTTGATTTAGACGCTATCGATCACGACAAAGCAGGTGTGATATGGGGCTCAGGAATTGGCGGAATACAAACTTTTCTTGAAGAAGTAAAAGGATATGTTTTAGGAGATGGAACACCAAGGTTTAGTCCTTTCTTTATTCCTAAAATGATTTCGGATATTGCTTCGGGACATATTTCTATGAAATATCATTTCCGTGGTCCAAATTTTACAACTGTTTCTGCTTGTGCATCATCAACAAATGCGTTAATCGATGCATTTAATTATATCCGTTTAGGTAAAGCAAATATCTTTATCACTGGTGGATCAGAAGCTGCAATAAATGAAGCCGGTATGGGTGGTTTCAATTCAATGCAAGCATTATCAACCAATAACGACAATTACAAATCGGCTTCACGTCCTTTCTGTAATACCCGCGATGGTTTTGTTATGGGTGAAGGCGCAGCAGCAATAATTTTTGAAGAATTAGAACATGCTATTAAGCGTGGTGCTAAAATATATGCTGAAGTTGCTGGCGGCGGAATGTCAGCCGATGCACATCATCTAACAGCTCCACATCCAGAAGGATTAGGCGCTATGAATGTTATGCGAAATGCTTTAGCTGACGCAAATATGAAACCAGAGGATATTGATTATATCAATGTTCATGGAACGGCTACTCCACTTGGAGATGTTGCCGAACTTAAAGGTATTAAAGAAGTTTTTGGTGAGCATATTTATAAAATGAACATCAGTTCAACCAAATCAATGACAGGCCATTTACTTGGTGCTGCAGGTGCTGTTGAAACTTTAGCTATTCTTTGTGCTATTGTTAATGATGTTGTTCCTCCTACAATTAATCATCATGAAGTAGATCCAAATATCGACCCTAAAATTAATCTTACGCTACATAAAGCTCAAAAACGAGTTGTTCGTGCTGCGTTAAGCAATACTTTCGGTTTCGGTGGCCATAATGCTTCAGTTATTGTTAAAAAATATACTAAATAGTATTAGTGCTTAAATTTATCCCTGTAAAATATATATTTTCAAGAAATAAAGAATTTCTGAGGAAAGTTTATCGCTTAACAGGTTTTTATCCACGAAACATTTCGATTTTTAAAATCGCTTTTACACACAAATCAGCATCTATTCAGTTCGATAACGATAAATATATCAATAACGAACGATTAGAATATTTAGGTGATGCTATTTTGGCTGCAGTAATTGCCGACTATCTTTTTTCATATTTCCCGTTTAAAAAAGAAGGTTTCTTAACAAAAATTCGTGCACGAATTGTTAGTCGTGAGCAACTAAATGAAATAGCTATTAAAATGGGATTTCAGGATTTGGTTGTTTCACAAATGAGAATTAATGGTACAAAAAACATTTATGGAAATGCATTCGAAGCATTAATTGGTGCAATTTATATTGATAAGGGTTATAAGAAAACAAAAAAATTTATTATTAACCGAATCATCAAAAAGCATATCAACATAAGTGAATTGATAGTTACTGATTCCGATTATAAAAGTCAGTTAATTGAACTTGCCCAAAAAAACAAACTGGAAATACTTTTTGAAGATTCAGATGCCCAACCAATAGAACAGAATGTACCTTATTTTAATTCAACAATTACCTTAAATAATCAGATTTTAGGAAAGGGCACAGGATCATCTAAAAAAGAAGCACAACAAAATGCATCGCGCGAAGCTTTGGTTAAGATTCTCGAATTTTTACCTTAAAAATCACCTTTTTAATCATATCCTTTTTTTATATTCGCATTAAATAATTCAAAACAACTTTGAAAAAGAAAGTTCATAAATTATCTATTGAACCCGAAACCGATTTTAAGATTATTGGGATTTCATCGCACGAAAACGATTATCGTTTAAGCTGGGCTTTTAATAAATACTTGGGATACAATTTCAGTAAATCAGAGAATCTTGTAATTCAAAAATCAAAACAAAGTATTGAACAAAGCTATTCTGTTTATAATTACATTGATGAAGACAATTTTCTTCAGTTTCAACTCATTGCAAATCATTCGGAAAACGGATTTCTTATTCCTGAATTAAAAAACATTGATTTCTTTCTTAAAATTTCGGGAGATTCCACCGACCTTACAATAAATGAACTTGTTACTAAACTCAAGAAGATCGAAATTATAAATACTGCATTTAAACTTGATGAATTGTCGGAAAAAAATAAAAAAGTCTTTATTTTTTAAAAAGAAAAAGAGAGATACAAAATCTCTCTTTACCCAAACCCTAAAATCTAAAACCTAATCTGACAATTGATCTAACAATATCTTTTTGTCTTTACAAAAGTATTTCATGAATTGGTTAAGTAAATTAAACCAATGTTAAATATTGTTAAATAATTCATTTTGAATGGTTCTAATAATATATTTGTACAACCATGCAGAAAAAAACCATTTGGATAGTAACCTTCATATTAACGATTACATTAATCGGTTTACTAATTGTTCAGATATACTGGATACGGGATGCTATTAAAATAAATGAAGAGCAGTTTTCACAACTCGTGAATAATAGTATTGGAAATATTGTTAAAGAACTTGAAAACCGTGAGATGGTTTTTCAGGTTGCAAATGAAATAGATCCATATAATGGTATTTCTACAACCGGAAAACCTACTTTAAATTATAAATATAATAAGCTAAACCAGAGTTTATTCGGACTTTCAACTTCGAATCTTGAAAAAGAAATTTTTGTTATAAAAACTAACGATTCAATTGATATTACTTCGCAATTAAATCAATTTAGTAACAAAGGAATATTATTAAACACAAAGAATAATTTTTTAACTGGAAAAACCATTGATCAGAATAAATTCGGGACTTTAAATTCAGATTCAAAATTTATTGAGAAACTATCTGATAGAACTGTATTTGTTGAAAACATAGTAAATAAACTCATTCAAATTGATGTAGCAATTGAAGACAGGATAAGTCAGGAAACACTTGAAGAAATCATTCAGAAAAATTTAAAAAATAATGGAATTGATTTGAATTATGAATATTCTGTAATGAAGAACTACAACAAAGTGGTATTTATATCTCAAAACTTCAAAAAAGGAACTAAAGCCAAGTTATTTTCAAGTCAATTGTTTCCGAATGATGTTTTTGCAAAAGAAAATTACTTATCCATTTACTTTCCAGATGAACGAGATTTTATTGTAAAATCAACAGGGTTTATGGCCTTTTCGTCCATTTTTCTTTCTATAATTATTATTCTTGGATTTTCATTCTCAGTGCATATTATGTTTAAACAAAAACGCATATCGCAAATAAAAAACGATTTTGTAAACAACATGACACATGAGCTTAAAACACCTATATCAACCATTTCATTGGCATCGCAGTTGCTTAAAGATAAAAGCATACCAATAGAAAATAAAAACATAGATTATATTTCAAATATTATTGACGAAGAAAGCAAGCGACTGAGCTATCAGGTTGAGAAGGTATTAAAAACTGCATTATTTGAACAAGGTCATATAAAACTAAAGTTCCGCGAACTGGATATCCATAAAATTATTAATACTGTATTAAATAATTTTGAGATACAAGTAAGCAATAGAAACGGAATTATTCAAAAAAATTTAGAGGCAAAACGTTCAATTGCAAGTATCGACGAGGTTCACTTTACAAATATTATGTTTAACTTACTCGATAATGCTGTAAAATATAGTACCGAAAGACCCGAAATACTTGTTTCTACGAGTGATAATACCACAGGAATTTATATATCAGTTACCGATAAAGGAATTGGTATAAAAAAACAAGATCAGAAAAAAGTATTTGATCAGTTTTACAGAGTTTCAACTGGCAACTTACACGATGTAAAAGGTTTTGGACTTGGATTGAATTACGTAAAAAAAATGGTTGAAGAGCATGGTGGAGAAGTAACTCTTGAATCGGAATATAAAAAAGGATCAACATTTAAACTATTTATTCCTAATACTAAATAAGGATGGAAAATAATAATATCAAAGTATTGCTAGCCGAGGATGATGAAAATCTTGGAGCTCTATTGCGTGAATATCTTATTGCAAAAGGACTAAAAACCGATTTATTTGTAAATGGTGAATTGGCTTTAGTTGGATTTAAGAAAAACAAATACGATTTATGTATTCTGGATGTAATGATGCCCAAAATGGATGGCTTCACTCTGGCAAGAGAAATTAAGAAACTAAACAATAATGTTCCTTATCTTTTTTTAACAGCAAAATCGTTAAAAGAGGATGTTATTGAAGGGTTTTCGCTTGGTGCCGACGATTACATGACCAAGCCTTTTAGCATGGAAGAACTTATGTTTCGCATAAAAGCAATCTTGCGAAGAACAAATACAAACAATGTTTCAGATACAAACGAAACATACATAATTGGTGAATACACATTCGATTCACAAAAGCAACTTCTTCAGCATGGCGATACACAGATAAAACTCACTAC
>MENE01000115.1:0-394 GCA_001769005.1 Bacteroidetes bacterium GWA2_31_9b
CAATTTATACTCCATAATCCTGTTTCAGTATTTTTTGCTTTTAAATAATAAGTCCCATTTGTAGTAACATTATATGATGTACCAGGAGTAGAAATACTTGTTCCGCAACTTGTTCCTTGCCAATAATAAGTTATATCAGGATCGAATGAAACATTTACAAGTAATTTTGTATATCCATCATAATAATGTTGAGTAGGGACTGGGGGTGTGGCAGGAGGAACAATTGCCCCTGCCTGAGTTATTTCAATTTCTGCTAAAAGTTCTCCAAATATAACTAAGATTGATGCTGTACGTGATGCTCCAGTATTACTAGAACAAGTAATTGTAAATGAACCATTACCTAATCCACTTGTAACTGAAGTGGTTATCCACGAATAACTCTCACTTATTGACC
>MENE01000115.1:430-2276 GCA_001769005.1 Bacteroidetes bacterium GWA2_31_9b
TTTGAGTTGAACCTGATGAAGGGATTTGAAAACTGGCAGGACTGGCTGTACCACTACATTCTAATGGAACAAATATTTTTGTTTGTCCAAATAAATTTATACTCAATACTAAAATTGCAATACTTGCTATAGAAATTCTGAGAATTCTTATCATAATAAGGTGAGTTTATTCAATTTTAAAATAAACTGCGAAAATAGTTAAACAAAACATTCACATACATGCTTTATAACATATTGTGGTTTTTGGAATTCTCGTTTTTTAATTCGGTTTTTGAATTTTTTAAATAACCGCCAATATTTGATTTAAAGAGAAAACTCATAATAGCAAATATAAAAATGCTAATCATCAACATTTAAAAGGCAAGTAAAAATTTCGAACAAGAAAACAGCATTTTGTAAATTTCGCATTATTAAAAATTAACGTAAAAAATAATTTCAGATTTAAATATCCGTATTTGAAAAATCAATCATCAAAAAGCAGTAGTTTATATTGAATATAAATAAACCCTTACTGTTTATACAATATTATAATTTCAAAAAAAGGATAACGATTTTTTGAAAAAATCAACGTTTCTAATTTATTGCTTAGCACACTCTAAGTATAGATATGATTGCTTAGTGGGATGAAAGACATTATTATATTTTTAATTCTATTATCGAACTCACGATAATTAACTATGATAAAGAAAATTTTATGAGACAATCCTATGCTATTATTTATGATAAAAACTCAAGTTTTTCTTTGATCTAGTATGCCACTTAGCGGATTGTTGTTTGAAATTGTATTTCCCTTACGATATTTATTCTATCTAAGATGTATCTTCTTATTCTAGAATCTGCTTAGTAGCTTAGTTACTATTTCTTTACTAATTAAAAAAACTTATCTTAGCTACTTTAACTGGATTTATAATATGTTTTTCGAGGAAGATAAATTATATCATATTTATAATAGAAGTAATGAGACTGTTTTTTATTCAAGAGATAATTATTTGTTCTTTTTAGAAAAAATTAAAAAGCATATTTATCCTGTTTCCGATATTCTTGCATGGTGTTTAATGCCAAATCACTTCCATTTTCTTTTAAGAGCAAATCATTTAGGTGTTGCATGTATAAATGAACAGCACAGAATTAATACTAGTGTTCTATCAAAGAATTTTGGAATTATGTTAAGTTCTTATTCTCAAGCTATAAATAAACAAGAAAATAGGCGGGGGAAATTATTTTCACACAACACTAAAGCTGTATGTTTAAATACTGCCAAAAATAATGATAATTACGCTAAGCATTGTTTTCATTATATTCATCAAAATCCCTATGCTGCTGGGTTGGTAAAAAAACCTGAAGATTGGGAATTTTCTTCTTTTGCTGATTATGCAAAAACACGAAATGGAAAGCTTGTTAATATGGATCTTGCTTATGAAATAATTAACTATGATAAAGAAAATTTTATTGACCAATCATATAGCATAATAGATGAAAAGAAGCTGAAATTTATACTTTAAATTACTAGTTACTAAGCTGGTAGATTTTCAATTTGCCACTTAGCGGATTGTTATTTGAAAAGCGACTATACCAATAAGATAATTATTCTAATCTGCACTTGTACTTTTTTCTAGAATCCGCTCAGTGGCTACATTCCAACATAGGTAAAACATTTTCGATTGATCCCTCATTTTTTGCAGGAGTAAGATTTAGTATTTTACATACAAGCGGATATAAATCAACATTATTTATAGCTTTACTTTTATAACCTGTTTTAAAAGCAGGACCTACAGCATAAAATATTGCATGCATATCGGAGTTCATATTGTCGTAACCATGAGCTCCATTTTCAAAATATTGTTTT
>MENE01000115.1:2322-5060 GCA_001769005.1 Bacteroidetes bacterium GWA2_31_9b
AATCTTTTATACGAACGTTATTGCTGTAATGCATTCGTGCAGGTACATCTTCTCTTTTCCATACGTTAACATGCGGAATTGATTTTAAAACTGTATAAACCTTATCGTAATATTCATCCTTTACATCAAACAAATAAATCGGACTACCTCCATCAACATAGTTAAACCACTCTTCTTTTAGGTATTCGTTTAAATAAACAGATTTATCAGCAGAGATTTCACTCATTCCATGATCGGAAGTAAATATTAAGTTTATATTATTTGCATTCGGTAAACCCTGAACTTTTTTATAAAAAACACCTATTAAGCTATCAAGATATTCTACTGTATTCTTAACTTCTAAAGAATTGGGTCCGTATTTATTTCCTTGAGCATCTGGTTCGTGCATATACCACATGATTAAATGTGGCCGTTCGTTTTCAGGCAGTTGAAGCCAGCTAATAACACTATCAATTCTGTTTTCAAAAGGTATAGATTCATTGTATTCCAAATAATAGGTTGGAAATGATTTTTCTACAGGAGCTTCTGAACCTAACCAGAAAAAAGATGCAGATCTTACATTTTGTTTTTCGGCAGTAGCCCAAATGGGTTCACCTGAATAAAATTCGGAGTTTGTAATTTTGTATTTTTTTCCTAAATCGTTTGCAAAAAATTTATTTAAAATAATTCCATGAGTTTCGGCATAAAGACCTGTTGCCATGGTATAATGATTTGCAAAAGTTTTTGTAGGGAAACAAGGAATAAATGCATCGGCTCTTACACCATTTTGAGCAATAAAATCAAGGTTGGGAGTATTTGCTTTCGCAGGGTAATCCCATCGGAAACCATCCATAGAAAGAATAACTACATAAGGATTATCTTCAGCTGTTTGAGTAAAACCAAGATTAACAGATAAAATAATGAGTACAAAAACTCCAACACTAACCAATTTTATTTTTTTCATTGCATTGATTTTCTTACTAATTCTATTTAACACTTAGAATTCTCTCTTTGTTTAAATCTTTAAAAATTTTTACCTTGAAATAATTTCTATATAAATTTAAAAAAAGGGGCAAAATGCCCCTTTTTTTACAATATAGTAGTTTTTATAATAAAATTGGTCCTTCAACTAAAGTAAATTCAGGTTCTGGTCCAGCTTTTGTAACTTGGAATTTCATTGAATATGTACTATATGAACCACTATAAGTATCAAATATTACTTGATAGAACATATCAACACCATTTACCTGAAGAGTAGCTGCTGGGTATTTGTTTGGCAATAAAATTGTACCTATTGCCTCTTCAACAGCATCTTTCCATTCATCGAATACATCAGCATTCCATTTACCTGTTCTAATATCAAAATTCTCATAATATGCAGATGCACCATAATATATTTCAGTATTGCTATAAGGCAAATATACTGCATCTTCATTTATTGCTACCCAATCACAAATAATTTGATAATCGGGAGAAACCATTGTAAATGTTTCAGTAGGATCAAAAACCCATCTTAGTGTAGTAGCTGATACAGCCCATTTACCAGTATTTTGTACAACATATGCATAAGAAGAAACCCAAGATCCTGTTTCATAAGTATATTCATCTGCAATTGTAAGAGTAGCATCATCAGCATCTGAAAAGAAATTATAAACAACAATCTTACTAACACCTTCGCCAGCAGTAGGATATTTTGCATTTAAAAATGTTGGCAGATAATTCTGAGGATCAATTGAAGATGAAAAATAATTATTATCTCCTGGTTCGCCCATACCAGCATAGTCTTCGCTGTTTAAGCAATAAACATCATCTAATTTACTCCATGCACTACCCGAATATTGGTAGTATTCATATAAAATAATCGGAGCTTTTCCTAATGTTACTGCATAAACAGGAACAATTGGAGTAACAGTAACATTTTTAATTTCCCAGGTTGCTGCATTAGTTGTAGTTGATGTATATTTAAATGCAATATAAATTGTACTGTTTGCATATGCAGAAATATCAATATCGCCTGATGAATAGAATGTATAATCTGAACCAAGAAGCGCAGTATCAGCTACATCACCCCAATCAATAACATCCCAGGTTGCTCCTTCAATATCAGAACCATCATAATCGCTTGAAATTGCTACAGAAAGTTGATCCCACTGATCATTTAAATATTTAATTGCATGAGTAAAATTTAATGTAATACTAGCATCAGCACCTAATACTATTGGATTTGAAATTATCCAGTCTTCATTATCTTGTTGGTAACCTGACATTTTAGCAAAGAAATCACTACCATATGAACTTGCATACCAACTTTTACTACCTATTATGTTTGTACTGTCAAATTTACCTAGACCTGTTTCAAATCCTTCTTCAAAAGCTGAAGTTATTGAGATAACAGGATTTACATTAGAATATTTATAGCTAATACGATAAATATCATTAGTGTCAGCATCTGTTATTGAATTTTCAATAATACTGCTAATATATAAATCTGGATTAAAATCTGGATAAAAATATCCAGCAACTTCTACTAAATCATCAACACTTTCATAGTCTGTTTCTACTAAATCATATGAAAATGCATTTGAATATAGAACTAAATCTTCAGGCATTTCTCCATTATAATCATAACTAATAACTGCAGAAGATCCAGGGCCGAATAAATAGTAGTTTTTATTTAATAAAAACGATACATAATCCTGAGCCTTAATTTCATCTGTAAAATATTTATATGTTTTAATAAAATCAGCATTAACAGAATC
>MENE01000116.1:0-16140 GCA_001769005.1 Bacteroidetes bacterium GWA2_31_9b
CAATTGTTGAATAATCGTCCCATTTAACTTCATTTTCATTAATATTGAAACCATAACCAACAAATACAATACTTGATTTTAATTCTTTATTCGCAGAGAACGGAAGAGGTGTAAAATCTTTTAAAGGAATGAGATTTTTGTTTTTAAAAATAAGTTTATTTTCATCTCCTGCATAAATATCAGTAATTATTTCAAATTCCTGTAGTCCATCCTTACTTATAAAGCCGAGGTTTTGAATCTTGAAATCATTTGCAATATATTGAGCTGCGATTTTATCTTCAGGGGTTCCAGGAAATCTACCTTTTAGAGAATCACTTGCTAAAAAACTTATATGATTATAAAGTTCATTACTTGTAATTTCAGGATTTGTTTTTTGTGCTATGCTGCATGATACAAACAATAATAGCAAAGGCAATAAAAAAGTTAATTTTATTTTCATTTTCTTACCAGTTAAAAGTTGAATAATATGTGTTTATGTTTCCTTTATTATCAATAATAAACAATTCAATTTCATGATTAGAGTTTTTCTTAATTTTTTGTTCATCTAAAAAGTAAACCAATAAATCATTTTTGGGATCAAATTCAAAAAGCGCCCAGTTATTATCAATATATCCGTTGTATGATTTTATCCCTGAAAGCATATCCTTTACAATAAACTTAATTGAATTATCGGGATGTACTATGGAATTATCTTTCTGTATATTCTTAATTTCAGGAACAACAGTATCAACGAGCACAACAAAATTTCCAAACTCTTTTAATTGAGTTGTTAAATATCCATTTATAAAAACACCTCCCTGATATATTGTTTCATTATTGTCATTAACTAAAGCTATAAAAGCTTTTTCTTTAAACTCATCAGGAAGATTAATTGTTTTTATCGATGCTGTATAGCTTTTATAAACAGGAGTATATTTGTTATGTATTATATGAACAGAAGAGTAACTATTTTTTATTGGTTCACCAATAGAATACGTGAAGTTAACAGTATCAAAAAAAGTTTTTGGAGGAAAAATGAGATTTATTCCTTTATCATTAAATTTATTTTCAATATCCCATTGAAAAGGATCATTTTTTATTGGCTTAATACTATCTATTAAATTCATTACTGGGCTTGATTTTACAAAAAATGAAAGATTTGAGCAATTATTATTTATATCACATGCTGTTAATGTTATTTTTTGGATAGTATCTGATTCTAAATCAAAAATACCGTTGTTTACTGTTGATTTATATATTGTAAGGTGATTATTTGGTTCAATAAATGTTTTTTGTATTGTTTTCTTTGATTTAATCCTTTCAGCATAATCAATGTGACTTTTAATATACCCAATTTCAGAAAATGGTACTTTATCTATTTTGTGATTGTATACTATATTTGTATCAAGCTTTATTGTTAAAGTAAAAATTCCACATTGGTTTTTCGAATTATTTAAAAAATCGTAAAGCTCAATACCAATCCCAAATTTTCCTGAAACATATATTGTATCTGGAATAATTGACTTGCCGTTTTTACCATTAATTGTGAAGTATTGCGATTTATTTGAATTATTAATCAAACTATTTTCTGATAATGGATACATTGCTAATGTATAAAATACCGGAGGGATATTATCTTCAATTGAAAAATCAAAAAACATAGGATTAACCGGAATTTGTTCTCTAGATTCACGAATTTCGAAATGCAAGTGAGGTCCACTTGAACGACCTGTATTTCCTGAATAACCAATAATATCGCCCTTTTTAACAGGGAACTCATTTTCCTTAGGGTAATAATCAACTTCAAACTGTTTATTTTTATATTGAATATCTTTAATAATATTATTTATTTGCTTGCTATAGCTACTTAAATGCCCATATACAGATGTATATCCATTTGTGTGCTCAATATATAAAGCTTTACCATAATTATTTGCCGAAATCTTTATACGGGAAATATAACCATCATATACTGAATAAACATTTTTACCTTCAACTCCCTGAGTTTTAATGTCAATTCCTGCATGAAAATGTTCCGCTCGAATTTCCCCAAAATTGCCGGCTAAAAAAATTTGAAAATCAACAGGAGAGCGAAAATTTGAATCTTTTAAAATTAATTGACTATATATAAAATGATTAGAAAGAATTAAAGAAAAAAGTAGAACGAGTTTTTTTAATTGCATTATTTTTATTTAAATTTATACAGATTATTATATAAAATAGTAATTACAACACAACAAAACTAAAATTAAATTTGTTTTATATTAAAATATGATGGATTATTTTTTTGTTTTTGTTGTAGCTATATTATTTTTGCGCATTATTTGATGTGTTATGGCAGATGAACAAAAGCAAGTTGCAGTAAGTTTGAAACAAAAAGTTTCTAAAGTTATTTTATTGTATAGTAATCTTCAAAAAGAAAACGAAAAATTACAACAACAACAGAATGAATATAAAGAAACACTAAAAAATAAAGAAGCTGAGATTGAATTTTTGAAAAATAAATATAATAAGCTTAAATTAGCAAAAAGTATTTTAGCAACATCTGGGGAGCCTCATGATGCTAAAATAAAGATTAACAGGATAGTGCGGGAGATTGACAAATGTATTGCTCTTTTGAACAGATAGAATCTGATTAGATAATGGAAGATAAATTATCAATAAGGGTTAATATCGCTGATAGATATTATCCACTTAAAATTGACAGGGGAGACGAAGAAAAAATCCGCAAAGCGGCTAAGATGATCAACGATAAGGTGTTGCAATATAAGCAACGATATACCGATAAAGATGTTCAGGATTTTTTAGCTATGGCAGCTTTGCAATATGTAATTAAGGTGATTGAATGTGAAACAACAATTGAAGTATCGCCTGAATTAGATGAAATAAAGGATTTGAATGATGAACTTGACGAATTTTTAAAAAGAGTAAACTAAACGTTCTTTAAATAAAAGATATTGCCCGCATTGTTTCTTTAATATCTATGAAACTCAACATTTTACAAATTGGAGCAAAGCTTATTTGATCTAGGGCAGGCCTCACTTCCGATTCGTCGGAATTTCCTTAGGGAACGGTGGAAGGCCGAAATCAGATAGCGGTTCCACCCATGTCACTTGGGGTTTCTAAGAATTATTGTAAGCAATGCGGGTTTTTTATAAACTTTAATATATTAATAATATGATGATTTCAACAATAATAGGAGCATTTTCAATAGCAATAATTTCAGTAATTGTTGCCGCTTCTGCTTTATTTGTTGGAGGCTTTATTTCCTATTTTATATGGGATAAAGCCTTAAAAGCAAAGAGCATAAGAATTGTTAAGGATGCTGAAGCCGAAGCCGAAGTAATTCGAAAAGATAAAATCCTTCAGGCAAAAGAAAAATTCCTGCAATTAAAAACAGAACATGAGCAGGAAATGAACGAAAGATCGAGCAAACTTGTTCAAGACGAAAATCGTTTCAGACAAAAAGATATTGCACTTTCGCAACGAATAGAAGAAACGCAGCGAAAGAAGAAAGAAGTAGAAGCAATTCGTGAAAATCTTCAAGTACAAATTGAACTGGTAGATAAACGTAACGAAGAACTTGATCGCTTACATAAACAGCAAATTGAACAACTTGAAACAATTTCAGGTCTTTCAGCTGAGGAAGCAAAAGAACAACTCATTGAATCGTTAAAAGCTGAATCGAAAACTGAAGCCATGTCTCAAATTAATGAGATAATGGAAGAAGCTCGCATGACAGCCAATAAGGAAGCAAAACGAATTGTTGTTCAAACTGTTCAACGCGTTGCGACTGAAACTGCTGTCGAAAATTCGGTTACCGTATTTAATATCGACAGTGATGAAATAAAAGGACGAATTATTGGTCGTGAAGGTCGAAATATTCGTGCATTAGAAGCTGCAACCGGAGTAGAAATTATTGTTGATGATACTCCTGAAGCAATTATTCTTTCTGCATTCGATCCAGTTCGTAGAGAAATTGCACGTTTAGCATTACATCAATTAGTTACAGATGGTAGAATTCACCCTGCTCGTATTGAAGAAGTTGTTCTAAAAACTCAGAAACAAATTGAAGAAGAAATTGTAGAGGTTGGTAAACGAACAGCAATAGATTTAGGTGTTCATGGATTACATCCTGAAATTATTCGATTAATTGGTAAAATGAAATATCGTTCATCTTACGGTCAGAATTTATTACAACACTCCCGTGAAGTAGCTAATTTATCAGCTATTATGGCTTCTGAACTTGGTTTAAATCCAAAGTTAGCTAAAAGAGCAGGTTTATTACACGATATTGGAAAAGTTCCAGATGATGAACCAGAATTACCACATGCAATTCTTGGTATGAAAATAGCCGAGAAATATAAAGAAAAACCAGAAGTATGCAATGCAATTGGTGCTCACCACGATGAAATAGAAATGACATCACTTTTATCACCAATTATTCAGGTATGTGATGCAATTTCTGGTGCTCGTCCGGGTGCACGACGCGAAGTGGTAGAATCATACATAAAACGTTTAAAAGATCTCGAAGAATTAGCTTTATCATACCCAGGAGTAATGAAGACGTATGCTATTCAGGCAGGACGTGAGTTAAGAGTTATTGTTGGTAGCGATAAAGTTACTGATGCAGATGCAGAAAAACTTTCATTTGAGATATCTCAAAAAATTCAAAACGAAATGACATATCCTGGTCAAATAAAAATTACAGTTATACGGGAAACCAGATCAATTAATTACGCAAAATAATTGTTAAAAGACCATTTTATGAATAAAATACAAATGGTTGATCTTAAAGGTCAGTACGAGAAAATTAAAGATGAGATAAATGCAGGAATTCAAGATGTAATTGATCAAACTGCATTTATCAATGGCCCAAAAGTAAAAGAGTTTTCCGAACATCTATCACAATATCTTGGTGGAATACATGTTGTTCCATGTGCTAATGGAACAGATGCTTTGCAAATTGCATTAATGGCATTAGACCTAAAATCAGGCGATGAGATTATTCTTCCGGTTCATACATATGTTGCTACAGCTGAAGTTATAGCTCTTTTGCAACTTAAACCAATATTTGTAGATGTTCATCCTGATTTTTTTACTATTGATGTAACACAGATTGAAAATAAAATATCATCAAAAACAAAAGCAATTGTTCCGGTTCATTTGTATGGTCAATGTGCCGATATGGAAACTATTATGCAAATGGCTTTAAAACACAAACTTTTTGTAATTGAAGATACCGCACAGGCAATAGGAGCTAAATATACTTTTTCAGATGGTCGTGAAGTATTTGCTGGAACAATAGGAGATATTGGAACAACATCCTTTTTTCCTTCTAAAAATCTGGGTTGTTTTGGTGATGGTGGTGCCATGTTTGTTAAAAATAGTGAAATGGCAAATAAATGCACTATGATTGCGAATCATGGTCAAAGTGTAAAGTATCAACACGACGTTGTTGGATGCAACTCAAGGCTGGATACCATTCAGGCAGCAATTTTGGATGTTAAATTAAAATATCTTGATGATTATTGCAAAGCAAGACAAGATGCTGCATCATTTTATAATGAACTTTTAAAAGATGTTTCCAGAATTAATACTCCCAAAAATTATAATAAATCAACACATGTTTACCACCAATATACTCTAATACTTGATGATTCAATCGACAGAACAGGATTACAGAATTTCTTAAAAGAAAAAGGTATTCCTTCTATGATTTATTACCCAATACCCTTACATAAACAAAAAGCGTATAAGGAAAATAATCAATGGGAACAATTTCCTGTTACTGAAAAACTATCAAATACAGTTCTTTCAATTCCTATACATACAGAAATTACAAAATCAGAACAAAGTTTTATTGTAGAAACGATTAAATCGTACTTAAAATAATATTTATGAATTATTTTGCACACGAAACAGCTGTTATTGATGAAGGTTCCCAAATAGGCGATGGAACAAAAATTTGGCATTTTTCACATATAATGCCAAATTGTAAAATTGGCAATAACTGCAATATTGGTCAAAATGTTGTTATTTCGCCTGATGTTATTTTAGGAAATAGAGTAAAAGTTCAAAATAATGTTTCCATATATACTGGAGTTATTTGTGAAGATGATGTTTTTCTTGGTCCATCGATGGTATTTACAAATATTACGAATCCCAGGAGTGCTGTTATTCGTAAAGATAAATATGAAACAACACTCGTAAAAAAAGGTGCATCAATAGGAGCTAATGCAACAATTGTTTGTGGAAAAACCATAGGTGAATATGCTTTTATTGGTGCAGGAACGGTAATCACAAAAGATGTAAAACCATTTGCTCTAATAATCGGGAATCCTGGTCGACAAGTTGGATGGATGAGTGAATATGGACATAAACTAATTTTTGACGAAGATGGTTTTGCTATTTGCTCTGAGAGTAAAGAAAAGTATCAATTGAAAAATGATATTGTCACTAAGATAAAAAAAGAATAATTAGATTTTTATAGATTACAAAATGACTATACAGAAGAATTTTGCTCTTATAGGAGTAGCCGGATATATTGCGAATAGACACTTAAAAGCTATTAAAGATACTGGTAATATATTAGTTGCATCGCTTGATAAATTCGATAGTGTAGGTTCAATTGATAATTTCTTCCCCGATTCCGATTTCTTTACTGAATATGAACGATTTGATCGTCATATTGATAAGCTTAAACGTCAAGGTACAAAGATTGATTATGTAAGTATCTGTACTCCAAATTATTTGCACGATTCGCATATTCGTTTTGCATTACGACAAGGTGCCGATGCAATTTGCGAAAAGCCTGTTGTTCTTAATCCATGGAATATAGAAGCATTGCAGGAAATTGAAAAAGAAACTGGGAAACAGGTTTATAATATTCTACAATTGCGTTTGCACCCATCCATTATTGAACTTAAGAAAAAAATTCAAGAAGGACCTAAAGATAAAATATATGATGTTGATTTAAGTTATATAACTTCGCGTGGTAAATGGTATTATATTTCGTGGAAAGGCGATATTCATAAATCTGGAGGTGTTGCAACAAATATTGGAGTTCACTTTTTTGATATGCTTACATGGATTTTTGGCGATGTACAAGAAAATATTGTTAATATTTCTAATTCTTGTAAAGCTTCAGGTTACTTAAAACTTAAAAGAGCAAATGTGCGATGGTTTTTAAGTGTTGACTTTGATGATATTCCAAATGATATAAAAGCTAAAGGACAAAGAACATATAGATCAATAACAGTTGAAAATCAAGAAATAGAATTTAGTGGCGGATTTACCGATTTACATACTTTATCCTATCAGGAAATATTAAAAGGTAATGGATTTGGATTAGAAGAAACAAAAAAATCAATTCAAACTGTTTATACAATTAGAAATGCTACACCAATTGGATTGAAAGGAGATTATCATCCATTGTGTAAACCATAAAAAGAATTTTTAAATTAATATCAATATTAAAGGTTATATGTACAGTAAATTAATTAAGAAAGAAACAAAGCTAGCTGTTATTGGTCTTGGATATGTAGGTCTACCTATTGCACTTGAGTTTGCAAAAAAAATATCTGTTATTGGATTCGATATAAAACCTGAACGGGTTGAAATGATGAAAAAGAATATTGATCCTAGCCGTGAATTGCCAACCGAAGCCTTTGATGGTTGTGACGTAAAATTTACTGCAAATATAGAAGAACTTCGAGAAGCAAAATTCTATATTATTGCTGTTCCAACCCCAATTGACGATCACAATCTTCCTGATTTAACTCCTGTAATCAGAGCAACTGAAACTGTTGGTAAAGTTCTAAAAAAAGGAGATTATGTAGTATATGAATCAACAGTATATCCAGGATGTACAGAAGAAGATTGTGTTCCTGTATTAGAAAAAATGTCGGGTTTGAAGTTTATTGATGATTTTAAGGTAGGTTTTTCACCTGAACGGATTAATCCTGGTGATAAAGTTCATACTCTTACAACAATCGTAAAAGTAACTTCAGGTTGCGATGCAGTATCGGCAGAAGACATTGCTAAAACATATGAATTAGTTATAAAAGCAGGTGTTCACAGAGCAAGTTCAATAAAAGTTGCTGAAGCATCAAAAATTATTGAGAATACGCAACGTGATATCAATATTGCTTTTATGAATGAACTCTCAATAATCTTCAATCGAATGGAAATTAATACTTTTGAGGTATTAGAAGCCGCAGGTACAAAATGGAATTTTTTAAAATTTTTTCCCGGATTGGTAGGTGGACATTGTATCGGTGTTGATCCATATTACTTACTTCATAAAGCTAAAGAACTTGGTTATCATGCTCAAATAATTAATTCAGGCCGTTTTATTAACGATTCAATGGGTGGATATATAGCTAAACAGATTGTAAAAAAACTTGTTATAGCTGGAAAACACATACAAAATTCAAAAGTACTCATAATGGGTATTACATTTAAGGAGGATGTGAGTGATATTCGAAATTCTAAGGTGGTTGATATGTATCGTGAACTACTTTCTTATGGAGTTTGTGTTGATGTAATTGATCCTTTTGCTGATAGTCACGAAGTAAAAGAAGAATATCAATTTGAAATGGCTAAAAAAGCAGGTACTGATTATGATGTAATTGTTGCTGCCGTTAGTCATAAAGAATATTTCAATTTAGATGAATCATATTTTAAATCAATTACAAATAAGAATGCTCTTTTTGTAGATATTAAAGGTATTTATCGAAATAAAATTAAGGATTTGAATTATTGGAGTTTATAAAATAATTGACTTTTAAACTATATGAAAAAAATTACAAATATTTGTTGTATTGGTGCAGGTTATGTTGGTGGGCCAACTATGGCTGTGATTGCACAAAAATGTCCTGAGATTAAAGTAACTGTTGTTGATATAAATTCACAACGTATTGCTGATTGGAATTCAACGGATTTTAATAAACTACCAATATATGAACCTGGTTTAAAAGAAGTAGTTGCTGAAGCAAGAGGTAGAAACCTTTTCTTTTCAACAGAAATCGAAAAAGCAATTGAAGAAGCTGAAATGATTTTTATCTCTGTAAATACACCTACAAAAACTTATGGTAAAGGTAAGGGAATGGCTGCTGATTTAAAATATATCGAATTATGTGCACGTCAAATTGCAAAAGTTGCCAAAACTGATAAGATTGTTGTTGAGAAATCAACACTTCCTGTTCGTACTGCAGAAACACTTCGGTCTATTTTAGATAATACAGGAAATGGAGTGAAATTTCAAATTTTATCGAATCCAGAATTTTTAGCCGAAGGAACAGCTATTGACGACTTGCATAATGCTGACAGAGTATTAATTGGTGGAGAGCAATCTGCTGATGGTCAAAATGCTATGGAAGCATTAACTGAAATATATGCACATTGGTTACCAAAAGAAAGAATTTTACAAACAAATGTTTGGTCATCGGAATTATCAAAATTAACTGCCAATGCTTTTCTTGCACAACGAGTTTCTTCAATTAATTCATTATCTGCTTTATGTGAAAAAACAGAAGCAAATATTGAAGAACTTTCCAAAGCAATTGGTGCAGATAGTAGGATAGGTCCTAAGTTTTTAAAAGCATCAGTTGGATTTGGTGGTTCATGCTTTCAAAAAGATATTTTAAATCTTGTGTACATTTGTCAAAGTTTAGGATTACAAGAAGTTGCAGATTATTGGGAACAAGTGATCATAATGAATGATTATCAAAAAAGACGCTTCGCTGATAACATTATAAATTCACTTTTTAACACTGTTTCTGGTAAGAAAATTGCTTTTCTGGGATGGGCATTTAAAAAAGATACCAATGATACTCGCGAAACTGCTGCAATGTATGTTGCCGATATTTTAATGAGTGATATGGCTCAAATAGCAGTTTATGACCCTAAAGTTAGACCTGAAAAGATGTTTGCTGATGTTGAATATTTAAATTCGAGAAGTATCGACGAAAACAAAAAACTACTTTTTCCAAAAAACGATCCATACGTAGCTTGTAAAGATGCACATGCAATTGCTATTTTAACTGAATGGGATGAATTTAAAACTTACGATTGGAAGAGAATATACGATAATATGATGAAACCTGCATTTATATTTGATGGCAGAAACATTCTTGATCATAAAAAGCTGATAGAAATTGGTTTTAATTTGAAAGCTATTGGTAAATAAAAAATTTTAATATATATAATTGAAGTTTGAAATGCTGGAAAGGGTAATTCATAATAAAAAAGTATTAGTTACTGGTGGAGCAGGTTTTATAGGCTCAAACTTATGTGAAGAACTTTTAAAAAATGAGAACAAAGTTGTTTGTTTTGATAATTTCTCAACAGGCAAAAGAGAAAATATTATTGAATTAGTAAAAAATCCAAATTTTATACTAATTGAAGGCGATATACGTAATTACGAAGATTGTCAGAAAGCGGTAAAAGGTTGTGAAATAGTATTGCATCAAGCAGCATTGGGAAGCGTTCCTCGTTCAATAATTGATCCTATTACAACAACTGATGTTAATATAGGAGGATTTGTAAAAATGTTATTTGCAGCAAAAGAAGAAGGAATAAAACGATTTGTATATGCTGCAAGTTCTTCAACTTATGGAGATCACCCTGATTTACCCAAAGTTGAAGAAAAAATTGGAAATCCTTTATCACCATATGCAATAACAAAATTTGCGAATGAGCTTTATGCACAAAATTTTTCTAAAATATTTGGCATTGAAACGATTGGCTTGCGCTATTTTAATGTTTTTGGTCGTCGTCAGGATCCAAATGGAGATTATGCTGCTGTAATACCCAAATTTGTAAAACATTTAATTGATCACGAAAGTCCGGTTATTAATGGTGATGGAACACATTCACGAGATTTTACATACATTGATAATGTTATTCAAATCAATCAACTTGCTGCAATAACAAATAATAAAAAAGCTTTAAATCAAGTATTTAATGTTGCATGTGGTGAAAACAATAATCTGAATCAATTGCTTGAGTATTTGAAAGAATACTTAACCAATTTTGATGGTGAGATTAAATATATGAAAGCAATATATGGTTCCGAGCGAGATGGAGATGTAAAACATTCATTGGCAAGTATAGAAAAAGCTAAAAAAATCCTAGATTATAATCCTACCCATTTATTTAAAGCTGGTTTAAAAGAAGCAATAGAATGGTATTGGGAAAATTTAAGTTAGTTTTGACATCATTCTTATAAATATTTGAAGATATCGTAATTTATTTTTTCTGAATGAACCCATTTTGATTCCCCTTATTGATAAATGTTATTTGTATTAAAACCTTAAGGTGTAGCAAAACAATTTAGAATACCACTTCCGTTCCGGTAACTTTCGGAACGCTCATCTGGGATCATTTGCAGTGACTTTTAGTAAGAGTTGTCATATTTAAAATCATCCCAAAAAAAAAATAAGTAGGCTCTTGCGGTTATGTGCTGAGTTTCAATTGTGCTGTAGGCACTAAATATTGTTAAGAAAAATATAGCAATAACAAAAGTGTACCGTCAGATAAACAATATAAACACAATTCACTTTATAATTTGGTTTCTGTTAATAAGAATTTATTTAAAATATGATAGAATTAGGCAGTTAGCTCCTAAAAGATTATTTTTGTATTCTCTTTCAAAAAGTTACAACCATGTGACTGACGAGGCGGAGCTGTATCTATATGAATACAAATTAATTTTATTTTAGTTTAAAAATAAAAATGTCTGAAAATTTTCATAATACTAAGCGAATAGCGAATAATACCACTTTGTTATATTTCAGAATGTTGGTTGTAATGAGCATAAACCTTTATTCTGTGCGGTTAGTATTAAATGCTCTTGGTATTGAAGATTATGGAATTTACGATGCTATTGCAGGTGTGATTACAGTGCTTTCAAGTATTAGCAGTGTTCTCCAGACTGCAACTCTGAGATTCTATTCTTATGCTTTAGGCCAAAATAATTTTAAACGTCTACAGAATATATTCTCAACAAGCATTTACATTTATGCACTATTATCTGTTATAGTATTTATATTAGGAGAAACAATTGGTTTATGGTTTGTTAACACACAGTTAGTAATACCACAAGAAAGAATGTATGCAGCAAACTGGATTTACCAGTTTTCTATATTTTCTTTCATCTCTATTATAATGCAGATTCCTTTTTCCTCAGCAGTTATTGCTCACGAAGATATGAGTATATTTGCTAAAATCAGTATTGCTGAGAGTATTATAAAATTAATGGCGATACTCTTGATTTTAGTTATTCCAATGGATAAATTAATTATTTATGGAGCAGCTTTATTCATAATTTACACGTTGGTTCTGTTATCCTACATCAGGATTGGTTTTATTAAATATGAAGAGTGTCGATTTAAAAAAACTAAAGATAAAAAACTATTTAAAGAATTACTTTCTTTTTCAGGATGGTCTCTATTTGGTTCGGTTGCAGGAGTTGGTATGTCTCAAGTTAACACTTTATTGGTTAATATCTTTTTTGGGCCTTTGATAAATGCTTCAAGAGCTATATCCCAACAGATTAACTTGGCTTTAAGTTCATTTACAGGGAGCTTCTTAATGGCTATTAGACCACAGATGATTAAATCATACGCTGAAGGGTCGTATTCATATCTCAATAAGCTTTTCAACATCAGTAATAAACTTATATATTATTGTTTATTGATGGTATGTATCCCTTTAATGATTGAGATGGAAAATATTTTATGGTTTTGGCTTAAAACCGCTGACCCAAATACAGTGTTGTTTTCAAGGCTAATTTTGGTATTTGCTATAATAATGGCTTTGAATAATCCCATCTCTATCATTATTCAAGCTACAGGTTATATTAAAGAATACCATGTCCCAGTTGAATTTTTCACCCTTTTATGTGTTCCCGCAACATATATACTATTTAAGTTAGGTTATCCTGCCTATACAACCTACATTGTGATGATAATTGCTTCTATTGCATCTCATATTGTCAGACTAATATGCCTAAAAAAATTCTATAAGCCATTCAGTTTCTCTGAATATGTTAAGTCATTTATTTTACCAGCAACTGTTATTACATTTTTTTCATCATTATTTGTTTTTCTAATACATGAAAGTATCACGAATACTTTATTTCGGGTAGCTGCTGTTGTTTTCATATCTATCTCTAGTGTCGCATTATTTGTGCTCTTAATAGGCTTGTCCAAATCTGAAAAAGATGTTGTTAAACAATTAATTTCCAAAATAAAACGAAAGTAATAGTATTAAATGTATGGAAACACTAATTAGTAATGTCAACATTGTTATATATATTTTAGCTTGGATAGTGACCATTATTTTATATCATATTAAAAAGAAATCTTTTGATGCTGGAAGTATTCTTCTTTTTACATATCTTATTTATGCCATAACATCATTGCTTCTATATAATAATAGTTCATTTTACGAATTTAATCGGATTAAAATAATTCCCTTTATATACTTATATTTAATGCTCTTGTTGGCATTTTGGCCAGTATTAAAATATAATAGTAACAAAATTGATGAAATTCAAAAAATTCCTATAGTTTATTTAAATGTAATTAGCATAGTTTTTATCGTATTTTCGATAGTTCAACTTCCAAAGACAATTACGATTTTTGTTGACAGTATAAACAGTATATTGACGAATCCTTCTGGAGGTTTGGATTTATACAACAAATCTTTGGCTGAAAGATTTTCTATAGGTGATGGAAGCATATCAAATTTTGCATCTATTATTACAAATGCTTACGGTAATTTTGGAATTCTACTTTATTTCTATTATTTGACACTTGAAAAACGGAGAAAGTTTATTTCAATTGGCTTATTTATATCAATTATAATGAGTTTTATGATTAACATATCACTCGGACAACGGGGGCCTATATTAGCAACACTGCTTTCGATGATAATAACGTATTTTGCTCTTAGAAAGTTCTTTCAGCCAAAAGTTAAAAGAGTTATAAAAATAATTGGAAGCTCTTTGTTAATTGCGAGTTTAATTCCAATAGTTGCATTGACAATAAGCCGTTTTGGAGATAGTAAGCAAGGCTCAATGGCTTCAGTATACTATTATGGAGGTCAGGAGAATTTATACTTTAACAATTATGGATTAGATAATGGAGGCATTAGGTATGGTGATAGAACATTTCCACTCTTTAAGCGTATGTTGGGATTTGAGAATGTGCCACACAATTTTATGGAAAGAAGAGCAAAGTATCCTAACTTGAAAATAAATGATGAGGTGTTTTCTACTTTTGTAGGTGATTTTACATTTGATTTTGGTCCAATCATAGCCACATTAATTTTTCTTATTTTCACATTATTTGTAATTATCAAAACTCAAATTCGTGATGGAATAATTAGATTTCATCAACTAATTCTATTGCATTTTGTGATGTGTGTGTGTATGCTTGGAGGCATGAAATTATACCCTTTCTCAGATACCGGAGGTAATATACAGTTAATAGTTTATTTTATTGCCTATTTATTTTTCAGATTGGATTATAATATTCGCTATTTAAGACAAGTAAAGTGAATTTAGTTTGACATGATTTTAGTAGAGTTAGTTTTTTAAAGTAATTAAATTAATTTCATAAATTTTAGAACTTATACAATGAATAAATTAATAGATTTACCTTTATTTACAGTTATTATACCTCAAAAAGATAGGGCGGAGTATTTGATTCATACTTTGCGTACTTGCATGTTACAGGATTATCCAAATTTTGAAATCATAGTTTCTGATGATTGTAGTAAAGATAATTCTGTTGAATTTGTCCGAGAATTAATGAATAAGGATTCCCGAATTAAATTGTTTGCACATAATCAACATCTTGGAATGAGAGATAATTTTGAATTTGCTCTTAATCAAGTACGTCCTGGATATATTATGGCACTTGGAGGAGATGACGGCTTGGTACCTGGTAGTATTTGGCGTATGTATGAGATTCTATCAACAACAAAAAGGGAATTACTTACTTGGACTCCTGCGGGATTTACCTATTCTGATCATGAAGGCGGTAAAAATGTGTTTTATGTTAAGCGAAAGAAAAATTTGGGAGTAAAATTTATTAAATCTGAAACATTTTTGAATCGCTTATCAAAGACCTTTTTTTATCAGAATGATGAATGTCCAATGCTTTTCATGAAGGCGGTTGTTTCAACTGAATTAATTAATAGAGTAAAATCCAGAACAAAAGATAATAGTTTTTATTATTGTGCAACTCCAGATGGATTTTCCGGTGTTGTATTGGCAGGAGAAGTTGATGATTATGCATTTACTTATGAGCCATTATCTATAGCGGGTAGTACAATTAAATCTCAAGGGAGAAATTATAAACGGACTGATAAAGAAGCTAGAGAAGCAGCTCAACAATTTTTTAAAGATAACATTAAAAGAAAAATGCATGCAGAACTAGCATCCCAGGAATACTCTCCATTGGCAACTCTTATGACTGCTGATTATTTGCTCACTGCCCGAGATTTACCAGGTTGGCCAGGAAAATTTGCACCTTTATCATTTGAAGCCCTATTATATGCGTCATTTAAATTGATTGAAAACGGTTCGTTTGAAAAGGAGGTTTTGATTAGAGAATTGAATATTCTTAAACAGATTGCCAAACAACATGACTTGATGGAATTATTTAATCAATTGATGATTAAAACGAAGCGAAAAGTAATCATAATGGAAGAGGTGTATGGTTTTGTGATTACTAACTCTATAAGATTTGAAGGGACAGAATTAGGTATAAATAATATTTTCGATGCATCACTTGCTACTAATTTTGTTTATAATTTTTACAATAAAGTTTCAGTAAGGGAAGTATTTGTTTTTATTAGAAATACATTACGAATTCTCATTAGAAACAAAAAATATAGGCGAGAGCCTCTTCCACAAATAAACTAAATTATTAATTCAGAATATGTCATTATTTAAAAACAAGACCCTGTTGATTACAGGTGGTACGGGTTCATTTGGAAATGCGGCTTTGACACGCTTTCTAAATACTGATATTGCAGAAATACGTATTTTTTCTCGTGATGAAAAGAAACAAGACGACATGCGCCATGAGTTTCAAGCCAAAATGCCAGATGTTGTTGAAAAGATTAAATTCTATATTGGAGATG
>MENE01000116.1:16205-20081 GCA_001769005.1 Bacteroidetes bacterium GWA2_31_9b
AAGTGAAAACGGTAATTTGTCTTTCTACCGACAAAGCAGCTTATCCTGTTAATGCTATGGGTACATCCAAAGCAATGATGGAGAAAGTTATTGTAGCAAAGTCACGAACTGTAAATTCAAACAAGACAAAGATTTGCTGTACTCGATATGGTAATGTGATGGGTTCAAGAGGTTCTGTAATTCCTTTGTGGATTGATCAGATAAGAAATGGTCAACCAATTACCTTGACTGAACCTTCTATGACCCGTTTTATTATGTCACTTGATGAAGCAATTGACCTTGTTCTTTTTGCTTTTGAAAATGGAGCGACAGGAGATATACTTGTGCAAAAGGCTCCTGCATGCACAATTAATACACTGGCTGAAGCTATTTGTGAACTCTTTGGAGGTAATAATGAAAATATTAAGAAAATAGGTATTCGTCATGGAGAAAAGATGTATGAAACACTTTTAACTAACGAGGAAAGTGCAAATGCTATCGATATGGGTGATTTTTATAGAATCCCAAGTGATAAGCGTGATTTGAATTATAATAAATACTTTGTGGATGGAGACACAGAACGTGATCTAATAACTGAATTCAATAGTAATAACACCGAACTTTTGGATGTTGAGCAAGTTAAAACTAAATTACTTTCTCTTGAATTTATACGTGAATTAATCAGTAAATAATGCAAAGAAATATGAAATTTTTTATTTTAGGCTGTAATGGAATGGCTGGACACATAATTTCTTTGTATTTAAAAGAGCAGGGGCACAAAGTTTTAGGTTTTGGTATAACAAAATCAAAATATATTGATAGTATTATTGGCAATGCTTTTGATACGGACTTCTTGCGTAAGTTTATTTTGGAAAATAAATTTGATTCAGTTATTAACTGCATTGGAATTCTTAACCAATTTGCTGAGCAGAAAAAAGCTGAAGCTAGTTTTCTTAATTCATATTTTCCTCACTTTTTGGCAGAAATTACGGCTAATACAGATACACAAATAATTCATATGAGCACTGATTGTGTTTTTTCAGGAACAAGAGGTAATTATACTGAAAATGATTTTCGCGATGGTGAAACTTTTTATGATAGGTCAAAAGCACTTGGAGAAATTGAAGATGATAAAAATATAACTTTAAGAAACTCTATTGTAGGCCCAGATATTAATTCAATGGGCATAGGACTTCTTAACTGGTTTTTGCAACAAAGTAGTGAAGTTAATGGCTACACAAAGGCAATGTGGACAGGTCAAACAACATTGCAATTAGCTAAGACTATGGAAGTCGCTGCCAAAGAAAAAGCTTACGGTTTATATAATACTGTCCCTGATCATTCTATTTCAAAGTATGATTTGCTAAAACTTTTCAATCATTACTTTAAGGGTAATTCTATAAAAATAAATCCGGTTGATGGAGTTTGTGCTGACAAATCACTAAAGCGTACCAAATATGATTTCAGCTATTTAATTCCTAATTACGAAACCATGGTCGCAGAACTTGCTGAGTGGATGAAAAAGCATAAATATCTTTATCCTCATTATAATATTTCTATTTGAACAATATGAAGAAATTGAAACTGATGACAATTGTAGGGACTCGTCCTGAAATAATAAAGATGTCTGCAATCATTAAAAAGTGCGACAATTACTTTGAACATGTTTTGGTGCATACCGGGCAAAATTATGATTATTCATTGAATGACGTCTTTTTTAAGGATCTTGGTTTACGAGAACCAGACTACTATCTTGGAGTGGTAGGTGAAAATCTTGGACAGACAATGGGAAATGTTATTGCCAAATCATATGAATTGATGTTGGAAGTAAACCCTGATGCTATCATTGTTTTGGGTGATACCAATTCCTGTTTGAGCGTAATTTCAGCTAAACGTTTAAAGATACCAATTTTTCATATGGAAGCTGGTAATCGTTGCAAAGATGAAAATTTACCTGAGGAGGTTATCCGTCGTATTGTTGATGTAACCAGTGATATTAACCTATGTTATTCCGAGCATGCCCGAAGGTATATTCTGGAATCGGGTGTAAAACCAGAATATACTTATGTAGTAGGATCACCGATAGCTGAGGTTTTGCATGGGTGTTTGCAGCAAATAAATGAAAGTAAAATATTACAAGAGCTAGGGTTAGATGCTGGTAAGTATATCCTGCTTTCAGCTCATCGTGAGGAGAATATCGATATCGAATCTAATTTTTTTTCTCTTATGAATGCTATTAATGAAATGGCAACGACTTATGATATTCCTATTCTTTATAGTTGTCACCCACGATCTAAGAAATATATTAACCAGCGTGAGTTCAAATTTCATAAGAATGTAATTTTAAATGAACCTTTTGGTTTTATCGATTATAATAAACTTCAGCAGAATGCGTTTTGTGTGGTTTCTGATAGTGGAACTTTACCTGAGGAGAGTGCCTACTTTAACTTCCCCGCAGTATCGATTAGAACATCTACCGAACGACCTGAAGCTATTGATAAAGGCGTTTTCATTATTGGGTCGATAACATCAGAACAAATCTTACAAGCAGTTAACATGGCTGTTGAATTGAATAAAAATAAGGATGTTACTTGTGATGTTCCTGCATATATTGATGAATGCGTGTCAACAAAGGTTGTTAAGCTTATTCAAAGTTATACAGGCGTTGTTAATAAAATGATTTGGAGGAAGTTCTAATTAAAAAACTTTTTTTAATGAAAATACAAACTACCTATATAAACAAATAACCAAATAACCAAATTGTGAAAAATGTTCTTTTATTGACAACTATATATCCTGCTCCAGATTTAAAATATGGAACTCCTGCAATACATTATTTTACAAGAGAATGGGCGAAATTAGGATATAAAGTTAAAGTTATTCATCATCAAGTTGTATATCCTACTTTCTTTTATTTATTGGCCAAATTATTTCGTGATAAAATAGCGAGTTTAACAGGTGCGATAGTTAATACTCATAAGGAGAAAGAAGATAAATGCTTTATAATGGATGGTGTAGAAGTACATCGAAATCCTATTTTTAAATGGATTCCTCAAGGACAATTTTCCAAAAAAAAAATACGCAAGCAGATAGAAAAGATTCTTAAACTGAACAGTGATTCTGGATTTATTCCAGATATTATAATTGGACATTTTTCTAATCCTCAATTAGAGATTGTATCAACGCTTAAAATCAAATATTCTGCAAGGGCATGCATGATTATGCATGATAATGGAGATAGTATAAAAAGAATTTATAAGAATCGATACAATGAGTTAATGAACAAAATTGATATTTGGGGTTTTCGTTCATTACCTGTTAAAATCGGATTTGAAAATAATTTTGGTGAACAAAGACGAAATTTCTATTGCTACTCTGGAATTCCAGAAAATTATATAGTGAAAACTAATAATAGAAAATTTGAAGGTAATTTAAACCAGTTTTTATATATTGGTGAATTGATAAAGAGGAAGTATCCAGTGACTTTAGTAAATTCTGTTCACTCAGTATACGGAGAGAAAGGATTTAAAATTTCTTATATAGGTAGAGGTGCTGAAGAAGTTAATATAAGGCATTTGACTAAATCTTTAAAACTTGAAGATAATGTGACTTTTGAAGGTTTTATTCCTAGAGATCAAATATTAAAAAAAATTGATGCATCAGACTGTATGATAATGATTAGTCAAGGTGAGGCATTTGGATTAGTTTATTTGGAGTCAATGGCAAGAGGTTGTATAACAATTGGTTCAAGAAACGAAGGAATTGATGGGGTTATTAAACATGGTGTAAATGGTTTTTTATGTGAAGCAGGCAATGAAAAGGAATTAGCTCAAATCATTAGACAGATAAATCAATTAACTCCTGCTGAGAGAAAACAAATTTCGGATAATGCCATTT
>MENE01000116.1:20130-20277 GCA_001769005.1 Bacteroidetes bacterium GWA2_31_9b
AAATTATTAATCTTCCCAAAAAATTAGATCACCGCGGAAACTTATCTTTTATTGAAAGTGAAAATCATATTCCTTTTAAAATAAAAAGAGCTTATTGGATTTATGATGTTCCTGGTGGAGAGCAAAGAGGAGGGCATGCTTTTAAAG
>MENE01000116.1:20309-43073 GCA_001769005.1 Bacteroidetes bacterium GWA2_31_9b
AGTTTTGATGTTGTACTTGATAATGGATTACAAAAAACAGTTTACCCCATGAACCGTTCTTATTATGGCTTATTTGTTCCCAATAAAATTTGGCGACATATGGAAAACTTCTCTACGAACTCATTGGCTTTAGTTATTGCTTCAACCTCCTTTGACGAAAAAGATTATATACGTGATTATTCAAAATTTCTAAAATTCCTTCAAGATGAAAAGTAGTGTTTTTGATTGTTCTGTCATTGAATTGGCAAAAAATCATCATCAAAAAGGTAATATTTCTGTGGTTGAGAATAATGCGGAAGTACCGTTTTCAATTAATAGGATATATTACTTATATGATATTCCAGGAGGTGAGGACCGCGGTGCCCATGCGCATATAGAACTTAAACAATTAATAATAGCTGCAAGCGGAAGTTTTGATATTATTTTGGATGATGGAAAAGTTAAAAGGAGCATTACCTTAAACAGACCATATATTGGTTTACTGGTTGTACCCGGAATATGGCGTGAATTGATTAATTTTTCATCCGGAGCTATTTGTATGGTGCTAGCTTCTGAAGTGTATGACGAAAAGGATTATATACGAGATTATAATGAATTTTTAAATTTAAAAAACAATGTTTAACATACATCCAACGGCAGATGTGCAAACACAAAAAATTGGGGATAATACCTTTGTATGGCAATTTTGTGTAATACTGGAAGATGCTGTAATTGGAAGAAATTGCAATATAAATGCACATGTATTGATTGAAGGAGATGTGATTATTGGAAATAATGTTACTGTAAAATCCGGTGTCCAATTGTGGAATGGACTTCGGATAGATGATGATGTTTTTATAGGACCTAATGTTACTTTTACCAACGATATAGTTCCAAGGTCAAAAAAATATCCGGATAAATTTGAGCAAACAATAATTGAAAGAGGAGCATCTATAGGTGCTAATGCTACCATCATTGCAGGAAATAAAATAGGTGCTTATTCTTTGATAGGTGCTGGAAGTCTGGTTACTAAAAATATACCGGCTAACAGCATGTGGTATGGTAACCCTGCAAAACATAAAGGATATGTTACCAATGACGGCATTTTGTTGGATATGGATTTTAAAGATAAAAGTGGAAAAAAACATAATTTGAGTAATGATTAAATTTTTAGACTTACAAAAAATAAACGCGCAATACGCCGATGAGTTGGCGAATGTTGCAAAGAAGGTTATAGATAGTGGTTGGTATTTGCAAGGAAATTATGTGAAGGAATTTGAAAAAAATCTGTCGGAATATATTGGAGCTAAATATGCCATTTCTTGTGCTAATGGACTTGATGCCCTAAGATTAATTCTTCGTTCATACATGGAAATGGGTTTTATGGAAGAAGGGGATGAGGTTATAGTTCCCGCAAATACGTACATTGCTTCCGTTCTGGCAATTTCGGATAATAGATTGACGCCTGTTTTGGTAGAACCTTCTATAAACTCTTATAATTTAGATATTTCAAAAATTGAAGAGCATATAACTAAAAGAACCCGTGCAATACTTGTTGTACATCTTTACGGTCAAGTATGTTTCAGTGATGAACTCAAAGCACTTGCTGATAATTATAAATTAAAAGTTATTGAGGATAATGCACAAGCAATTGGGGCTAGATATGGTGATTTATTATCGGGTAATTTGGGCGATGCTGCTGGATTTAGTTTTTATCCAGGAAAAAATATGGGAGCTTTAGGTGATAGTGGAGCAGTTACAACTAATGACAAGGAACTTGCAAGAATAATAAGATCAATTGCAAATTATGGTTCTGAAGTTAAATACAAAAATGAATTCAGAGGATTAAATAGCAGAATGGATGAGATTCAAGCTGGATTTTTAGATATAAAATTAAAATATATCGATAAAGAGAATGAAATAAGAAGGCAAATAGCCAAATTGTATAGAAATAATATAAAAAATTCAAAAATTGTTAATCCAGAATTAATAAATAAGGATGAAAATTCACATGTTTGGCATCTTTATGTGATTAGAACAAAACACCGAAAATCATTGCAACAATATTTAAAGGAGAATGATGTGCATACCATAATTCATTATCCAATTCCACCTCATAAACAAGAATGTTATAAGGAATACAATAAATTATCTTTCCATATAACAGAATCTTTAGCAGATGAGTTATTATCATTACCAATTAGCCCAGTTATGACAGAACAAGAAGTTAATAAAGTTATTGAATTAGTTAATAAATTTTAATTTTGGAATGATAAAAAAGATTTGGTTAATAAATCCTTTTGCAATGCCTCCTAAATACGAAAATCGTATTCAGACATTGAAAAGAGCCCAATATTTAATTGAATTAGGATATGATGTAACAATTATTGGAGGAAGTTTTTTACATAATACGAATATTAATCTTATTAATGGTAAGGAAAAATTTATTGAAAGAGAATACAATGGTATAAAATATATTCATATTAAAACCTGTAGTTATAAAAAAAATGGATTTAAGAGGTTTTATAATTTGATTGAATTTCCAACAAGACTAATGTTACATGCAAAGAAGTTTGAAAAACCTGATATAATTGATATTCTTGGAACAATCCCATTTGGTAATATTTTATATTTTTTAACTAAAAGATTGAAAGTTAAATTCATTTTGGATATTGTAGATTTGTGGCCAGAATCGTTTGTAGGTGTTGGACTCATTTCTAGAAACAATCCATTGTTGAAAGTAGCATATTGGTCTGAGAAGTGGTTATATAAAAGAGCTGATGAAATTGTCTTTTCAATGGAAGGTGCTAAGGATTATCTTATAGAAAAAGGATGGGATAAAGATAATGGTGGACCAATTGATCTTAAAAAAGTTCATTACATTAATAATGGCGTTGACTTAAAAGATTTTAATGAACACAAGGAAAAATATGTTATTGATGACGACGATCTAAAAAATGAAGATATTTTTAAAGTTGTTTATTTAGGTTCAATACGATTAAATAATAATGTAAGATTATTAATTGATGCAGCTAATTTATTATCTAGATTTGATAATATAAAATTTCTTATTTATGGTGATGGTAACGATAGAGAAAGGTTGGAAAAATATTGCTTTGAGAACAAAATCAAAAATGTCATTTTTAAACAGAGATGGGTGGAGATTAAATATGTACCTTATATTTTAACTAGAAGTTCATTAAATATATTAAATTATATGCCAACAGATGTGTGGCGTTTTGGAGGCAGTCAGAGTAAATCTTTTCAATATATGGCAAGTGGTAAGCCGATCTGCTGCAATATTAAAATGGGTTATTGTCCAATTACTAAATTTAATTTGGGTATTGCAAAAGAATTTAAAGATGAAAATGAATATGCCGATGCCATTTTAAATTTTTATAAAATGACCGAGGAAGAGTATAATAAAATCTGTACTAACAACTTATTAGCTGCAAATGAATATGATTATAAGAAATTAACAAGTTGCTTTGAAGAATTAATATTAAAAAAATACATATGTCAGATATAGCAATTATAGGCTCCGATTCGTTCATAGCTTCAAATTTTATTTTAAAAAATGAAAAGAACTTTTCACTTCGTTTATTTTCAAGAAAAAGTTCTGGAAAAAATGACGAAATAATATTAAAAAATCTATTTAATATTACTGAGGGACATTTAAAAGATTGTAAATGCTTGATAAATTTTACTGCCATTGTTCACAAACCGGAAATAAAGGATAAAACCATTTATGAAGATATAAATGTAAAGTTACCAGTTCATCTTGCTAATGTTGCCAAGAAGGCAGGTATAAGGCTATTTATACAAATGAGTACAATTGCTGTGTATGAGGAGACAGAATATATCAGCGAGAAAACAAATGAAAATCCGTCGACAATATATGGACGATCAAAATTAAAAGCAGATAATCAGTTATTAAAGTTTCAGGATAAGGATTTTATTATATCGATAGTACGTCCACCAATGGTGTACGGAGGGGGAATTGCTCCTGGCAACATGATGAAGCTTATTAACGCAGCGCAAAGAGGCTTTCCAATGCCATTTAAAGGTATAAAAAATGAGAGAGATTTTATTAATGTAAGAAACCTGATTTTAGCTTTAAATACAATAATAGAAAATGGAATTTGCGGAATTATAATACCTACTGATAAAAAAGCAATTTCTACAGAAGAAATAATTAATTATGTAAGGAAGTATTCGAACTCAAGAGTTAGAATAATAAAGGTTCCGATATTTATTTTATCAATAATTAGAAAATTTAAACCCGATATTTACAATAAAGTTTTTGGTTCTCTTAAAGTTACATCTAACATTCCTGATACTTTGTATAAACCAATTTTTACATTAGAAGATGGTATTAAGGAAATGGTGAATTTAAGCTAGTAATATAAAAAACATGTACATATTATTAATTATTGCTTTTTTAATTTCTTTAATAGGTACCTATTTTGTTCGCAGATTGGCGCTTAAAAATAAGGTAGTTGATATACCTAATGAGAGGAGTTCTCACACCCGTCCAACTCCACGAGGAGGTGGCTTAGCAATAATAGTGGCATTTTACGTGGGTTTATTTTTTATTTTTTATCTTAAATTAATTGACAAAAACTTATTCTTCGCATTATTGTCTGGTTTTCCCTTAATAATAGTAAGCATAATTGATGATCTTAAAGATGTATCACCCAAGATAAGAATCTTCATACAATTTATTTCAAGCTTTTTAGTGATATACTTTATAGGAGGAATTCAAATTATTGATTTAGGCTTTTATGCCTTTACAAATAAATATATATTATTACCAATAAGTCTTATTGGAATTTTATGGTTTATAAATTTATATAATTTTTTAGATGGAATTGATGGATATGCATCAATTGAAGCGATTTTTATAGCTCTGGCGATATTCTTATTTACAGATAATATAGAATCATTGTTATTGATTTTTTCTGTAATTGGGTTTTTATTTTGGAATTGGCCAAAGGCTAAAATATTTATGGGTGATGTTGGAAGTACGATGTTGGGTTTTATCCTTATTGTTTTGGGGATTTACTATAATAATACTTTGCAATTTAGTTTTATTCATTGGTTAATCATTTCTTCGTTATTTTGGTTTGATGCAACAATTACTTTATTTAGGAGAATTTTGAATAAAGAAACACTTTCAATTGCACATAAAAAGCATGCGTATCAACGGATTGTATTATCGGGATTTTCACATCAGAAAACTCTAATATATTCAATATTAATAAACATTATAATATTGGGATTAACATTTGTTTGTGCACTATTGCCTAAATATATTTTAATATTTTTTACTTTGAATATTATATTTTTGTACGGAATAATTAAAATAATAGATAAAAAGTATCCTTTTAACTAAACCAATGGGGAAGTATAATAGATTGAATTATAATGAAACGATAATAAAAATCAATTTCTTTGCTGCTTTATTATTAGTTGCATTTTTGCCTTTTTCAAATCAATGGATAACCTATTTTATAGCTTTATGGGTATTAACATACATATTAGAGGGGAAATTAAAGTTAAAAACTAAAGAATGGAAAAATTGGAAGCTATGGCTTCCAATTTCAATTGTAATAATAAATATATTTTCAATATGTTTTTCATTTGACAAAGCAACATCATTCTCTATAGTTCAAACACTTGTTAGTTTAGTTTTAATACCATTGGTTTTTATATCAGTAAATAAGGTTTATCAATTTAAAAAAAATAGCATTCTAATTTCATACGTAATAGGTAATTTTTTATTAGTGTTATTCTTGTATTGCAATTTCTTTTATATAAATCAAGATGCTTTTCAAAATGATGAAATAACTCGTAACAGCTTATTAGGAATTTTCAATAGGTTTTCTTCAAATTATGTACATCACTCATATATTTCTCTTCACATAAGTTTAGCAATAGTTTTTGTTTTACATTTATTGGAAATAAACAGAAGGAGAAAATCAACAATTTTTATTTCAATATTCTTAGTAATATTATTTTCTTCTGTACTTATTTTTTTAAAGTCTAGAGCAGCACTACTTGTTTTTATCCTATTAACTTTTTATTTGTTATTTAAGTATTTAAATAATGTGAAATTTTGGATTAAGGCTTTAACTTTGGTAATAATGGTAATTGGTATTGGTTATGTGATAATGCAAAGTCGCCTAGCATCAAATATTAATTGGGTTTTTAATAAAATTGGATTGGAGGAAAAAAAGTATAATTTATATCAAAATGAAAATTTCGAAGATGGATTGAAATATTGGGATGCTTATGCCCCTGATACTATTACGTGTATCATTATAGATTCACCTTATGGTAAAGCACTCCGAATTAAAAGGGATATTGGACAAGGTTGGTGGTCACTAAGATATGTTGGTCGAAAAATCTATTATCACAAAGATTTAACTTATAATATATTCTTTAAGCTAAAAGTATTAGAGGGTGAAAAAATTCCCTATAATGTAAGATGGTGGGTCCAGCAAGGGGAATTCAAAAGCGATTTAAAATTATCAATAGATAGCTTAAATAATGGATGGCTTGATTGTAAAGCATCATATACTTTTATGAATGATTATCAAGATTTAGTCACATTTACTAATTCTGAATTAACAAATTCTTTATTTGACATTACAAATATTAGATTGACTTGTGATGATTCAACAAATAGGCCAATGTTTGTAGACCAAATTGAAGATATGCGTATAACTTTATGGAAAAATTCATTAATTGTGTGGAATGAAAAACTAATATTTGGCCATGGAATTGGAGATGCAAAATCCAGACTTATAGAGATACATAAAGATATGGTGATTACAGAAGCATATGAAAAAAAGTATAATAGCCATAACCAATTCCTAGAAACTGCAACACAAACTGGTTTTATTGGTTTAATAGTTCTCCTTTTAGTTTTTGCAATTCCTCTTTATCAATCTATAAAGAAAAAACAAGAATTATTATTCCTGTTTCTAGTGATCTGTTTTATCAATTTTATGTTTGAATCTATGCTACAGAGGTTAGCAGGTGTAGTATTCTTTGCTTTTTGGTATAGTTACTTGTGGTTTGTTTATTATAAGGATGAAAAAGTTATTCCAAATTCTTAATTTGGTTATTTAAATTCTTAATTATTAAGAAAAATAAAGCTAAAAAACCAAATATGATACCCCCTATTAATGTATATGAAATTGTTTTACTTACAGGTTTTTGATAAATGGTAAAATCCTGTATTATTCTGAAAGGTACAGCAAATTTCAAACTTTTTTCGCGATTTTGCTTTTCTTTAATTAGCTCTAATAGTTCGTTTTGAAATGATTTTTGTGAATTATAAATATTAACATCTGCATTATTTTGATTTTGAAAAATATTCATTTCTTGTAAAACTTCTATTTTCTTAATTTCTTCATCAATTTTTGAAATTAAATTTTTATTGTTTTCAATATAAATTTCAATTTCATTTTTTGCATAAGGTTCATTGTTAATATAATTTAATATTCCTTTGCTTAATTGTTCAAGTATTTGATTATTGTTTACATTCACAAATATAGTAAGATAACCAAGTTTTTTCTTTTCTTTTTCATCATAAGCACTTTCTGCTTTAATTTCTTTAATTGAAACCAATAAAGAAGAATCAATTTTCATTTTTTCACTTAAATAATTATAATTTTCATCTTTAATAATACTGTTTAAATTATTAATATATTCGATTATAAAATTTTCAGATATTGTATATGTGTTAATTACCAATGAAGATTTATAATGGTTTTGTGTAAAAAATTTTGCAGAAAAACCTAATGTTCCGCCAATAAAAACACTTAGAAATAATACCCAAAAATTTTTTTTGATAAAAAGAAATATTTTTAAAAAAAATTCCAATAAATCAATTTCATCGTTTCTTTTTTCTGATGTCATTTTTTATAAATTTAAATTACATTATTAAGTTATACAATTTATTTAGTTTAAATTTCACTTTATACTAATAAAGTCACATATTTAAAATTATATATTAATTTTTGAATTTACTTTTTTACTAATCTCTTTATTTATTAAAAACCCTAATGTTATAAAGCCAAATAAAAGAAATCCTGATAAAGTATATGTAGTTGCTCTCTTAATAGGTTTGCAAATTGAAAAATCCTGTATAATTCTAAATGGAGTCGCAAATTTTAAATGTTTTTGTAGTTCTTGTTTTTCTTTTATAAGTCCAAGAATAATATCATTAGATGATATACGTTCATTGTAAATATTTAACTCTGAAACATTTTGTGAATCAGAAATTCTTTTTTGTTTTAATTCTTCTAATTGAGTTATTTCTTTGTCAATTTTTTCAATTAACGCATTATTCTGTTCAATAAAAATTTCAATTTCATTTTTAACATAAATTTCACTTTTTAAGTATTTTTCGATACCAGCACTTAATTGATTATAAATGTCTCTATTAATTGATTTTGTAAAAACTTTTATATATTCTAAATCTTTTTTAGTCTTATCATCACTTATTTTTGTAGCTTCAATTTTGTTTAATCCTGAAAGTTTTTCTTTTTCAATTTCAAACCGGCTACTTAAATAATCATAATTTCTGTACTCTATAATATCTTGTAAACTATTAATATATTCAACTAAAATATCATTTTTAAGAGTGTATGTCTCAATTATCATTGTTGATTCATAATGCTTATTTGTGAAAAATTTAGCAGAATAACCAAGTGCTCCACCTATGATACTACTAATAAATAGTATCCAGAAGTTCTTTTTAATGAAAATATAGATCTTTAAAAATAATTCTAATAAATCAATCTCATCGTTTTTCTTTTCTATTGCCATTTATATTTTTTTTATTAAATTTCTTATTATAAACTAAATTGGAAATTAGTTTACAATATTATACAAATTTTGCATATCTTCCACTTTATTGGGGTAACCTAATTTTTCGTAAGAATAAATTAAATTGAGAATTAACTTTTTAATGATTTCAATATTTGAACAGGGTTGATAATATGATTTTTCAGGTTCTAATTTTTGCTGTTTTAAAAAGTAGTCAATTTCCCGTTTCCCAAGAACTGTTCCTTTGTTGTATGGATTAATATAAAATAGTACGTCTTTATTTTCCGATATTTCAGTATTGTATTGATCTATATAAGAAAGTATAAAGTTCTTAGGCATACTTACACCATAAATAGGTATATCGAGTGATTGTGCAATTGCAATATATATTATTCCAAGACTTACCGGATTTCCTTTTTTAGTCTCGAGTACAAGGTTTATATATGAATTTTGTGGAGCATAAAAATTTGAACTATTCCCCGAAAAGCCATACAATTCATAAAATACATGATTTAAAACCCTTGTTTTTTCTAATGCGGTTAAATTATTATTAATTTCTAACCAAATATCACGTTTAAGGTTAGCCAGTAGTTTTTCAATTTGCTCAAATTTTAAATCAGGATATTGATATTTAGTAATATAAAAAGCTCCTTCAAGTATATTTTGTGCCCCTTCATCTTTCCATTTCTTTAATTGATTTTGAATTGATGAGAATTGAATTTCCTGAATAAGATTTTCAATTCGTTCTTGAAGAATAACATTTAATGATGTTTCCCACACTTTTTCCAATTCAGGTATAATGCAAGGACCCTGATTAAGAATGTTTTTCGAAACATGCTTAAAAACCTCTTCATTGGGATCATCCAATAACTGTAATAATGCTTTTATTTTGTTGTCTATAGCCAATTTAGTCCGAATAAATAATCCTAATCTCTGGTAATTCTTTCTAAAACGATCTCAACCAATTGTTTAATAATCGGATGATAATCTTTACTAAATTCTTTTGATGATCTGTTTGCAATAATTGCACAAATAGTAATTGCATCGTGACCTAACAGTCCTGATAAACCAAAAATTGCAGAACTTTCCATTTCGTAATTGGTAATTTTCTGTCCTTTAAATTCAAATGCTTCAATTTTATCGTTTATGTTTTCATCTAGAATCTGTAATCGAAGTCTACGACCTTGAGGCCCGTAAAATCCGGGAGCAGAAATGGTAATACCTTTAATTATTTTTTTGTCTTCAAATAACTTAACAAGTTTTTCAGAAGCATTTACAACATAAGGCGATGGCAATAATTTATCCCAGTTTACATAGGTTTTGAATGCGCTTTCAAATTCTAAGTCAGAAATTGTATTTCTGTTTGCGTAAAAATTGAGCAAGCCATCGAAACCAATTGAGCGGGTACTCATTAACATCGAATCTACTGGAACATGTTTTTGTAATGAACCTGAAGTTCCAATTCGAATCAAGTTTAATGTACGATGTTCTGTTTTCTCTGTTCTTGTTTTTAAATCAATATTTGCAAGAGCATCAAGCTCATTTACAACAATATCGATATTATCGGTTCCTATTCCGGTTGAAACTACAGTAATACGTTTATTCTTATATTTTCCGGTGATAGTATAGAATTCGCGGTTTTGTTTCTTAAGTTCAATCGTATCAAAATATTCGGCGATTGTTTCAACTCTTCCAGGGTCACCAACTAATATTATATTGTCGGCAATGTCTTCTGGTAGTAAATGCAGATGAAAAATACTACCATCCTGATTAATAATTAACTCCGATGGTTTAAACTCCATGATCTTATAATTTCTTAAAAATTTATTTGATTCTTCAAAACTATTTAAAATATCTCAAATAGGCAATAAATAATAATCAACAGGGCAAGTGATGTTTTTTATTTTAGTGTTAATAACCTAATGTGAAAATTTTGAATTCGAAATTGCTAACGAATGCAGGTTAACCAATATACCCTATAACCTTATACCTTATACCTGTCTTTCGGCAAGCAAGCATTTTTTCCTATTTGATTTAAAGCTCTTTCTGAAAAACTCTATACTTTTTATAAATTTTCCCACCAACACGCTCATATTCAGCACGCATTTTTAAGTTTTGTTCCATAACAACATGACTGTCAATTATTTCAAGTTTTGCTTTGTGAGCAGATTCAAGCATTGCCGAACCCAAAAGTGTGTCGAGTCCTATGTTTTGATATTCATGTTTTATTGCACCTAAAAATAAATCCAATTGTTTTGTTTTTTTCATTGAACGAAGAATGTGAATAAAACCAAAAGGGAACAAGCGGCCATGTGATTTTTTCAACCCTTCACTTATACTTGGCATTCCTATAATATAAGCAATTACATCATTCTCATTATTTGTTATAAGTTTAATAAAACGAGGATCAAGAATTGAAAGATAGCGATTTGCAAAATCTTTCATTTCTTTTTCATCATAAGGTACATATCCATAGATTTTTACAAATGCTTCATTCGTTAAACGAAAAACTGGTATAATAAATGGTTTTACATCTTTAATGTGTGTGAATTCATGCAATCTATATCCATTTCTATTCAGTCTTTCGAGAATTCTTTTATAAAATTCGGGTAACTCTTTTGGAATAGGAATATGATATTGAACTAAATCCATAAGTTGATTGTAACCTTCCTGTGTAATGAATTCAGCCATATGAGGCAAACTACAATTGGTAACCATAACTGTTGGTTGGTCAAAGCCTTCAACTAAAAATCCTTGCGGATCTTTATCGGAAAAACCAAATGGTCCAATAAGTTTTGTAGTTCCTTTTTCTTTAGCCCATTTTTCGATAGAGTTGATTAAAGCATGAAAAACCTCTTTATCTTCCCAGCACTCCATAAAAATAAACCGAGCATTGTTCTCATTATGTATTTCGTTGTATTTTCTATTTATTATCCCCATTATGCGACCAACAGTTTTATTATCTTTTTTTGCAAGCAATAAAATGGTATCGCAATAATTAAAAGCTCTGTTTTTCTTCTTATTAAATAATGTCCAATCATCTGAAACGAGAGAGGGGATCCAGTTTTTATGATCTTTATGAATTTTTTCAGGTAAGTATATAAATTCCTTTAAATCCGATTTATTTTTAACTTCAATTATTTCTATTGACATCGATATCAATTTTATAAAATTAGGAAGGAAAGATAACTAATAAAATATCGAGTATCAAAAAAAAACTGTCTAGGGCTTAGACAGTTTTTTAAATTTATTAACAAATTGTTTATCTGTTTTTTTCTGTATAGTCTCTACCTGCGCGTAACGCTTTGAGATTTGTTTCTATTACATCGTCTCCTTTGCGGGCAAATATTTTACGAATTCCTTCTTCAAAACTTTCAAAAGGAATATTAAAGAATGGTGATGCAGCTCCCAACATTACAATATTTGACGATCGTTTTGAGCCAAATTCCTCTGCAATCTTATCTGCGTCAATAATAATATGATTTTTTATTTTTTTAATCTCAGTTAAAACATCTTCAATATTTGGATAATTGGTTATATTGATAAATGGTGTTGAATTGGTTACCAGCCATCCATCTTTTGATAAAAATGGTAAATATCTGAGCGATTCCATTGGTTCTACAGAAAGAATAATATCTGCAGATCCCATAGGGATTAAGTCTGATGCAATTTCTTTTTCGGAAACGCGCATGTGTGATTGAACATCACCACCACGCTGACTCATTCCATGAACTTCTGATTGTTTTAACTGAAGATTACTATGTAAAGCAGCCATTCCAATGGTAGCAGCAATCGATAAAATACCCTGACCACCAACTCCGGCTAATACGATATCTGTTTTCATCTTATAATTTTTTTATATTGATTTAAACTGAATTATATAATTTTTATACTAATAGCTAGTAGCTAACAGCTAACAGCTTTTTTACAAACCCAACTCTTTAATTTTATCTCCCAGTGTTTTATTTTTCATTGTTTGAATACACTGACGACGTGGAATAATTACAGAAACACCTTTATAAGCTAACTCTTCTTTTAAAACCTGAACCATTTCGTCCATGTTTTTCTTCGTTGGTTTAAAAACCTTGATATGATCAGGATGAACACCAACACCGATACAAATATCTTCTATTCTTCCTAATGCTTTTGAATCCTGCCCGCCAGTCATCCCTGTTGTAAAATTATCAGAAATAATTATGGTTACAGGGCTATTTTCAGATACACAATCAATTAAGCCTGTAATTCCTGAATGGGTAAATGTAGAATCTCCAATTACAGCAACTGCAGGTATTAACCCAGCATCAGCTGCTCCTTTAGCCATAGTTATTGATGCACCCATGTCAACACATGAATTTACAGCATTATAAGGAGGTAAAGCTCCTAAAGTATAACATCCTATATCGGAGAATACTCGTCCTTCGCTATATTCTGAAAGGGCTTGTGCTAAAGCTGAGTATGCATCAATATGTCCGCAACCGGTACACATCGATGGTGGTCTATTTTTTACAATTTCAGGTATCTTAGTGTCTGTTTTTGTTTCAAATCCTAATGCTTTTGCTACAATATTGGGATTTAATTCACCATCGCGTGGTAAAGTTCCATCTAAACGTCCACTTACAGGTGTTCCTGATTCCTGGTAACCTTTAATCATTTCTTCAACAATAGGGTAACCTTCTTCGAAAATCATGATTTTTTTACATTCACCAACCATTTTCATCACGTCTTTTCGTGGAATTGGATATTGGCAAATTTTAAGTACTGGAAAATTCAGTTTTTTATCCTGGAAATTTTCCATCAGGTAATTGTAAGCAATACCGGTAGTAATAATTCCAATAGATTTATCGGAACCATCAATATAGGAATTAAACTTTGAGTTTTCTGATTCAGCTACTTGTCCAGATTGTGAATTTAAAAGCCCTTTATAATTTCTTCTGGCAATAGCTGGTAATAATACAAACTGTCTTAGATCAGTAGGTAAAGAGTTTTCATTCTGCTTTTTTAATGAAAATGGCTGAACACCGGCTCTTGAATGTGCTAATCGGGTTGTTATACGAAGCATTACAGGCAATTTGAATTTCTCAGAAAGCTCAAAGCCATAATAAGCCATTTCATATGCTTCTTGTTGATTCGCAGGTTCCAGAATAGGGATCATAGCAAATTTGGCATAAAACCTTGAGTCCTGTTCGTTTTGTGATGAGTGCATCGAAGGATCATCAGCAACAACAACTATTAATCCTCCATTTACACCTGTTATTGATGAATTCATAAAGGCATCGGCTGCAACATTTAAACCTACATGTTTCATACAAACCATTGCTCTTTTTCCAGCATACGACATACCAAGTGCAGATTCCATAGCTGTTTTTTCGTTTACCGACCACATACTATGAATTGAATTTTCTTTAGCAAATTTCGATGCCTGCACATATTCTGTTATTTCTGTTGATGGAGTTCCAGGATACGCGTAAATACCCGACATACCTGCATCTAATGCTCCCTGAGCAATAGCTTCATCACCTAATAAAAGTAATTTTTGCATATGTATTAATTTTATATATTTATTTTGATTTTTTTCTTGCGATAAGGTATAAACTTTCAAATACTTATGAAAATTTAATTTAGTGAAAAAGAAGGTAGAATTTTATAGGCCACCAAAACGCTTGAGGTAACCAACCTGAATTGCAATTACATAGTAAAATACTACTTTTGATAGATCCACAATAATTTGGGTTTAATTGCAAAAATTTACTTTAGCAAAAGTAAGATAATTTTAGTTATACACCAATTTTGGTTTATTTCCTAAAACATGTTTTTAGTTTTAAGTGAGATAAAATGACTAAAATGCCTAAATTGAACTAAATTGAACTAAATTGAACTAAATTGAACTAAATTGAACTAAAGTGAGCTAAAATACCTAAAATACTTAAAATGAATAAAACTGCCTACTGCCAACTGTAAACTACAAAAAGCAAACACACTATTTTAAAATAAACTTTTAATATCTAAGCAGAAAGCATTAGTTTTAGACTTTCTTTTTTTCAAAGAAAATAAAATGCATATTTAATAGTTAGTGCATTAGTAAAGGTATTAATCATATTTAGGATAATGAAATTTCTGTATCGATTTTGGTTTTTATTATTAATTAATCTTGTTGTATTAACTATTAATGCACAGAACTTTATACCCTTAAAAGGCAGAATTACCGATTCATTAGATCGTGCAGTTGCATTTGCTCATATAAAAGATATCAATTTAGAAACAGGTGTTATATCCGATAAAAATGGAAATTATTCCATTTCGATTTCTAAAGAAAAAGAAACTACAATAATGGTTTCATGTGTAGGTTATAAAACAAAAGAATTTAACATACATCCCGATAAAATAAATACGAATAACTTTAATATTATTTTAGATGTATTTATAACTGATATTGATGAAGTTTCAGTTGTAGGAGAGATTTCTACTGAAAGTAATCTTACAAAAATTGAATCAAAAAATGTTGGTCTTTTACCTGATTTGTCGGGAGGTATTGAATCCGTAATAAAAACAATGCCCGGCGTATCTTCAAATTCAGAATTGTCGTCGCAATATAATGTTAGAGGAGGAAATTTCGACGAAAACCTTGTATATGTTAACGATATTGAAATATACAGGCCAGTACTGGTTCGGTCGGGGCAACAGGAAGGAATGAGTTTTCTTAATTCCGATATGGTTTCTTCAATTCAGTTTTCTGCCGGTGGATTTGAGTCGCGTTATGGTGATAAAATGTCGTCGGTTCTCGATATCCGATACAATAAACCCGTTCAGTTTTCTGGTAATCTGGCATTTAGTCTTTTAGGTGCAAATATTCATATTGAAGATGTTTCCAAAAATGGTAAATTCACTTACAACACAGGATTTCGATATAAAACCTCTCAGTATATTTTAAATACATTGGAAACTAAAGGCGATTATAATCCAAAGTTTTACGATTTTCAAACCTATTTCACCTATAAAGTAAGCAATACATTTGATATTGATTTTTTAGGGAATTATGCATTAAACAGTTATCAGTTTACTCCTGAAAATCGAGAAACGCAATTTGGAACAGTTAGTAATACGCTGAGCTTAAAAATATATTACGATGGGAATGAAATCGATAAGTTTGAAACTTACTTAGGAGCATTTACAGCGAATTATCACCCCGACAAACACTTTTCGTTAAAATTTATTTTATCAGCATTTAATACAAACGAGCAAGAAACATACGATATACAAGGGCAATACTATTTAAATGAATTAGATAAAACAGTTGGTTCTGAAACCTATGGCGATAGTATTATGAATATTGGTATAGGAACATTTTTAAATCATGCTCGAAACTACATTAATGCAAGTGTTTATTCGGCATCTATTGCCGGAGGCTACTATTTTTCAAATAATAAAATTCGTTGGGGAGCAAAGTACAATATTGAAACCATAACCGATAAGGTGAATCAGTGGAAAATGCTCGATTCGGCAGGTTATTCATTGCCTTATAATGGTTCGTCTGTTGAATTATATGAAACTGCAAGAGCCGAGAATATTTTAAATACTCAACGAGCTACTGCTTATATTCAAAATACATACAGTAAACTGTTGTCAAATAATGCCGATTTAATAATAAATTATGGATTGAGGGCTCATTATTGGGATTTTACAAATGAATTTTTTATTACACCCCGTTTGCTATTATCTTATAAACCTGCGTGGAAGAAAAATATGTTATTCAGGTTTTCATCCGGTTTATATTATCAACCTGCATTTATTAAAGAAATCAAGTACATTGATGGAACTATAAATAATGATATCAATTCACAAAAATCTATTCATTTTGTTTTAGGAAATGATTTTATATTTAAAGCCTGGAACCGGCCATTTAAACTTACAACAGAAATTTATTATAAATACCTGAGCGATATTATTCCATATAAAGTAGATAATGTTCAGGTATCGTATGCAGCAGAAAATATGGCGAATGGATATGCTTGTGGTATTGATTTGAAAATTAATGGTGAGTTTGTAGAAGGAATTGAATCATGGGCTAGTTTATCGGTAATGCAAACTAAAGAAGATATTGAGAATGATTCGTATGTGAACTCCGAAGGTGAAACTGTTTATCCGGGTTATTATTCCAGGCCAACCGACCAATTGGTTAATTTTAGTTTATATTTTCAGGATTATTTACCTATGAATCCTTCTTATAGTGTTATACTCAGTTTGCATTATGGAACCGGCCTGCCATTTTCATCACCCGATATTGAAAGATACGACCAGATTTTTAGAATGAAGCCTTATCGAAGAGTTGATATTGGATTTTCAAAAGTAATAATTCGTGAAGATCGTGAATTTAAAAATGCAAAACTGTTGAATAAACTAAATGGTGTATGGTTAAGTTTTGAAGTTTTTAATTTATTAGATATTGATAATACCATTTCGTACATGTGGGTTAAAACATCCGAAAATCAGTCTGGATTGGCCGCTCAATATGCTGTTCCCAATTATTTAACTTCCAGAAGATTTAACCTTAAATTAGCAGTAAAATTCTAAAATCTGCCCTGTTAATTTCTTATTTTTTTGTATCTTACACTTTTAAATATCTTATTTAAAAAGATTTTTATATTGAGAATCCTAAATAAATAATTATGCAGCTCAATCATAATGATATTCTACAACTTAAATCCAAAGGATTATTGGTTAAAGATTTGGAAGACCAAATTGGAAATTTTATTAACGGATTCCCATATCTTCAAATTTTTAAACCAGCAAAAGTTGGTGATGGAATTTTAAAACTTACAGAAAAAGAAATTCAACTGTATCAGAAAATATATGAAAAAACTAAAGTAGATGTTATAAAATTTGTTCCTGCATCTGGTGCTGCTACACGTATGTTTAGTTTTTTATTTGAGTTTTTTGAAAAAGCTGAAACGAAATACAATTCAATTAATGAGATTTATGATATAGATGTAATTAAGTTTTTTAAACATATTGATAAATTCGCTTTCTATAATGAACTTAAATCAAAACTCGAATCTAAAAATTTAAATATCAACGATTTATTAAAAGAAGGTCATTATAAAGCAATACTCAATATCTTATTGTTTAAAACCGGATTAAACTATAATGAGCTACCTAAAGGAGTATTAAAGTTTCATGTTGAAAATAATCAAGTTAAAAGTGCCATTGAAGAACATCTTATTGAAGGAGCTTTATATGCAATATCAAAGAATAAAAAAATAAAAATTCATTTTACAATTTCTCCCGAGCATGTGTCTCTATTTCAGAATCTTATAAATGAAGTTAAGCCAAGCTATGAGAAAAAGTTTCAAGTAAAATACGAAATTACCTTTTCGCAACAGAAATCGTCAACAGATATAGTTGCTGTTGATTTGAATAATGAATTATTCAGAAATAGCGATGGTAGTTTGTTTTTTAGACCAGGTGGTCATGGTGCACTTATTGAGAATTTAAATGATTTAGATTCGGATTATATTTTTATTAAAAATATCGACAATGTTGTTCCTGACAGACTTAAGGATGAGGCAGTTATCTATAAAAAAGCTCTTGCAGGTATTTTAATTTCATATAAGGAAAAAATTAATAAATACATTGAAATTCTTACTGAATCTGAATTTTACATTTCTGATTTAAAGGATGTTGGACAATTTATTAAAGATGAATTGTGTTTTATTCCGGGTGATGAAATTGATGAGTTAAGCAATGAGTTTCTCGCACTTTATTATTTAAAAATTCTTAATCGGCCAATTCGTGTTTGTGGAATGGTTAAAAACGAAGGTGAACCCGGTGGAGGTCCATTTTGGGTTAAGCATTCTGACGGTTCTCTCGATTTACAAATTGTAGAAACTTCACAAATAGATCAAACAAACGCAGATCAATTAAAGATTTTAAAAAAATCAACCCATTTTAATCCTGTTGATATAGTTATTTATATAAAAAATTATAAAAACCAAAAATTTGATTTGCTTCAATATCGTGACCCTGAAACTGGTTTCATCTCAATTAAAACAAAAGATGGTCGTAAATTAAAAGCTCAGGAGTTACCCGGACTTTGGAATGGCGCTATGGCAAACTGGAACACCATTTTTGTAGAAGTGCCAATTAGTACATTTAATCCTGTAAAAACAGTAAACGACTTACTACGACCAGAACATCAATAGATAATTTTCTTTTATTCTTTTCTAATCTTAAAATCGAAAAAGTTAACATAACGTTAACATAAAGTTCAATCTTGAATAATACTGAGGTAACATTTGAGGAATACATTTGTGATATAACTAATCGCAAATAATTAAATTCTAAATAAAATGAAAAAATTAACAACCTTAGTATTCAGTTTGTTCTTTGTTCTTGCAACTTTTGCAACAGAAACTGAAAACAAAAAAAATAGTTCTGAGAATGTAGCAATTGAAACCAAGTTATCAGGACAAGTAATTGACAATTTAACCGGAGAAGCATTAGCTGGTGTTAAAATTTCCTTAATTGATTCTGAAAAAAGTGTTTATACTGATTTTGATGGAAAATTTGTACTTACAAATGTAAAGCCTGGCAAAATTGAAATCATAGCTTCGTATATATCTTATAAAGAAAAAGTGGAAGCATTAAATATTGATTTAAATACCAATAATACTGTAGAAGTTAAAATCGAGAACATTTCAGAGTAAAATTTGAAGTTTTTGATTTGATTCCGACCGGGCTTAAGCCCGGTTTTTTGCAATTGAATAGTTTTTAAAACCACTGCCTTTTTCTAAAAATTAGTACACTAAAAATTGATAACAATACAGAAATAACAATAATTAATGGCATTGCCCATTTTGAGTTTTCCATAGAATTAGGCACATTCATTCCAAACATACTTGCAATTAATGTAGGAATCATAAGTAAGATTGATATTAAAGTCAATTGCTTCATTACAACGTTCAAATTATTTGATATTACTGATGCAAAAGCATCCATCATTCCACTTTGAATATTGGAATATATTTGAGCCATTTCTAATGCCTGCTTATTTTCAATTATAGCATCTTCAAGTAAATCTTCATTAATTTCGGTTACAATTTTCTTTGAATTGCGGAGTTTAGCTAAAACAATTTCGTTTGCTTTAATTGAGGTGATAAAATAAACAAGGCATTTTTCCATTTTTAACAGTTTATTTAATTCTCTGTTTTTAATCGATTTCTCAAGGTCTTGTTCAATAATTGATGTTTGTTGATTTATTTCTTTTAAATATCGCAGATAAGTATTCCCCGAACGAAGGAATAATCGAAGTATAAAATTAATAACATCAGAAATCTGACGATATTGATCTCGGTATAATGAAGGTTGCTCAATTGGTAAAATTTCATTGTTTTGCAAACACAAAGTCATAGTAAAATTTTCAGCCATAAAAATGCCTAAAGGAACTGTATGAAATGGAATACCATTGTTTGTGCTTTTTATTGGAATACGAATAATAACTAACGACCAGGTATCATCAATTTCTAAACGGGGTCTTTCGTCAGCATCTAAAATATCCTGAATAATGTCTGCAGGTAAATGAAATTCGCAAATTATTTTTTGAATTTCTTCAGTGGTAGGTTGAGTTACATTAATCCAACATCCATTTTCAACTTGGGGTATTTCAATATATCCTCCAAATGTTTTGAATATTTTAATCATTCTTGATCTCCTTACAATAATCCTGTAAGGAGTCATTTACGTTCGCCCTACAGGTAAGTTAGTACTTAATTCTACTATAATACGGGCCTTCGTCCATCAGTTGTATTTTTATAATTTTCACAAAAGTAATCCTTTTTTTTTACTTATTTCTTTTTGTGTACTCTTTTTCATTAATCAATTCACCTGATTCGTTGTACATTTTCCATATTCCTATTTTGGCTCCGTCTTCGTACTCCATTTCATATCGTAAAGTCCCTTTTTCGTCCCAAATGTACCATTTGCCATTTTTTTGTCCCTTATTGTAATTTGCTTCGGCAAGTTTTACTTCCATCTCGTTCCATGTTATCCATGTACCATTCATTAAGCCATCGCTGTATGAACGTTGTTCGTTTTTAATTCCATTTACGAAATAGATATTTGTGTATCCATCCTGAATACCGCTTTTTAAATTCATTTCAATCCTGATATTCCCATTTTCATAATATTCATTATAAACCCCGGTAAATGGATTGTTGTTTTCATCAAGATAAATGCCTTCTGAACTTTGTTTAATTTGGGCAATTGAACCTAAGGCTAATGCAATTATAAATGCAGTTGTTATTGCGATTTTTTTCATCTGTTTATTTTTAAAATCATTAAATCAAATTAATAAGAATATAATTTAATAAGAATTTATATTCTAAATATAAAATTTATTATAAATATCACCAATTTAAAATTTATAACTAAAACTAAAGATATAAGATGTACCTTTCTCTAGTCGTGTAAAATATTGATCTGTTGCTTTGTATGATTTGAAAATTGATTCTTCTTTACTGTTTAAAATATTTTGTATTTTAAATCCTATATTCATATTTCTATTTTTTCCAAACGATTTTGATGAGTTAAAGTTAAGGCTATGAAAAGGTAAAGTATAAATATCAGGACGGTCGGCAATTCCAACATACTGTAAGGTTGTTCCCTGAACATTATAATAAAGCCCTGTTTCAAAACCATTCCAAAATCCTTTTTCACCACCATCGTATGTTAATCCACCATTAATAATATAAGGCGACTGACCTGCCATATCTCTGTATTTTTCAATTTTCTGACCTGTTCTTGCATTTGCAACTCTTGATTCATATTCCGATTTACTTAATTCAATGCTTGATTCAATATATGATATATTTGAATTAATGTTTATGTTCCCTAAAAAACTACTAATAAAACCAAGGTTTTTTCTAAACTCAAATTCAATACCAAAAACTTGACCATCGCCAACATTCCGAGGTTGGAATGCACCTTCTTGCTTAACATACTGAACCATCTCTATTGGCCTGATGAAATGTTTATAAAATCCGCTTACAGAAACAGTTTGTGCTTTTTCCATAAATAATTCCCATCTTAAATCTATGTTTTGTATATCGGTACTTGTAAGATTTCCATCCCAATATTCAATACCTGAGTAATCATCTGTATCTGGAAATAAACCACCAATAAATGTTCTTCCACTTACCGGATCGAAAATCTCTGCATACGAAAGTTCCTTAAACGATGGACGTGCAATGGTTTTCGAATATGAAAACCGTAAATTTTGTTTTGCATTTAAATTGTAAATCAGGTTTATAGTTGGAAAAAACTGTAAATCATTTAAAACTTCGTCATTATTTAATACAATTGTTCTTTGCTGATTTGCTCCTGTATATTTTTGAATATAGTTTTCAGCCCGAACACCAACAATAGCTTTGAAATTTTCAGAAAATGAAATTCCTCCGGAAACATAAGCTGCTGCATACTGAATGTTTGAATTAAACTGGTTTGCATTATTAGGGAAAAATGCTGCTTCATAAGTAGTTCCTTCGCCTGCATTACCATTATATGGCCATAAATTTTCTGGTGCAAATATTTCATTAGGATTGCCTGTTAATGGAACATCTCCTCTTATGTTTATTGCATATTTCAGAATTTCAAAATCTCGTTCTTTGTAAGTGTATGCTCCACCAAATTTTAGCTCCGATTTATTGTTAAGCAGTTTGAATTCTTTAGTAAAATGAAGAACTCCTGCAAGGTTAAATTCGTCTAAATATCGCCAAATTCTTTCAGGAAACCCTGATTCGGTATTAATTACATACCCACCTTCGTCTGTTACATATCGTGTAAAACGAATATCAGGATCTTCAATTTTTGATAGGGTAGGAGAAAGTTTCCATTCTATAGTCCATTTTGAATCTATAGATTTATGTTTACCATCAATCAATACATTCGTAAGCG
>MENE01000117.1:0-991 GCA_001769005.1 Bacteroidetes bacterium GWA2_31_9b
AGGAAATAAGGAAATAAGGAAATAATTATACTTATGAAAAAAAATATTATTATAGGATTTTTATTAGGTATTGCAGCTGGTATAATCGATTTAATCCCAATGATTATTCAAAATTTAAGTTGGAATGCTAACCTTTCTGCATTCAGCATGTGGGTAGTTATTGGTTTTCTGGTTTCAGTAACTAACCTCAAAATAAACACCATTATTAAATCAATATTTATTGCATTTCTTGTACTATTACCCAATTTATTCATTATTGGAGCAGAGAATCTGTTTAGTTTGATTCCAATTGTTTTAATGACTTTAATCCTAAGTAGTTTATTAGGATTTGCATATAAAAAACTTACAAATGAATAAATAATCCACAAACTCAATTTTTTAAATCTATTCCAAGTTCATTATTCATTGCCTTTAATAAATACCTGCTGTAAAACATATTTACAAATGGGTTACCTTTTTATAAAATCTTGCACATATAAGTGAGAAGTAATTGTTTATGTCAAATTAAATCTAAAATTTATGAATTTCGACCCGAATTTATTTCATCTCGATTGGGAACGATTGGGTGAAGTGTTAATTGCCATTATTGTTCTTTCATTCCTTTTGGAAAGAGCTTTGGCATTGTTGTTTGAATCACGTTTTTTTATTAATCGGTTTAAAGAAAAAAGTTTGAAGGAAGTTATTGCTTTTATTGTTGGAGCATTTGTTTGTTGGTATTGGGATTTTGATGCTGTAAGTATGATTTTTCTGAAAGATCATGTAACCTTGTTTGGGGCTATTTTAACCGGTGCAATAGTCGCTGGAGGAAGTAAAGCATCCGTTAAATTATTTAAAGATGTTATGGGTATCCAAAGTACTGCAGAGAATGAAAAACAACAGAAGAAAGAACGGATAAAAGATCAAGCCGATGCAAAGTCCGAAGCCAAAATCGAAGACACAAAAAATCCAAAGTAATATGAGAAGCTTTGTCGGTATTATTTGTATTATTCTC
>MENE01000117.1:1075-4872 GCA_001769005.1 Bacteroidetes bacterium GWA2_31_9b
AATATTGTTCCGATTAAAACAGGAACATTTATTATGCTGCTTGACGACGGTGTTCAGGAAAACGGTTACTATCACGTACAATCTCCAAAAACAAATACTATTGGTTGGATTTATAGAACCTATGTTCGTAGATATTTGGGAGAAATGCCCTCTGAAGAACTTTCGGTTGTTGACACTGATCCAATGCGAGATAACACCCTTTACCTTACAAACAATCAGAAATTGTATGCAAAAAAACATCTGGCATCAGGTAAACCACAAGCTTTTTATGAAAGGGTTTTTGAAGGTTTTGTTGTTGCGGTTGATGCTCGTTTAAAGATTCCTGTGTGGGTTCAGTATGAACTAAGCATTGTTGATATTGATGTTACTTTGGCTCGCAAAGATAACTTTCAACCAGATTATACTATTCCTTTTGGTGCTCGGAGCGAATTAAGCGATTACGATAATTCGGGATTCGATCAGGGTCACATGGCTCCTGCAGCCGATATGAAGCGTAATGAAAAAGTAATGAACGAGAGTTTTTTGCTTTCGAACATGTGCCCGCAGGTAGGAGTTGACTTTAATCGTGGTATTTGGGCAGACCTGGAAGATGCTGTTCGTAAATGGGTTCGACAAAGAGGAACACTTACTATTATTACGGGCCCAGTTTTTAAAGATGAAAACGGTTCTATTAACTATAAAGTTATTGGTGATAATAAAGTTGCTGTTCCAACTCATTTCTATAAAATTATTGCTGATACGAATGATCCATCGAATACAAAAGCTGTTGCTTTTTTATTACCTAATATGGCTATTAAAAATAAGAAGATAAAAGATTTTTTATGTTCTATAAATGAAATTGAAAAACTCACAGGTTTCGACTTTCTATCTGCACTACCTGCGAATATACAAGAATCAGTAGAAAGCGCAAAGATTGATAATTTGTGGTAAAATATTTAAAAAATTTTGATATGAAAGTAAAAAAAATAAAAATTGATTCTGATGGTGAGCAATTAAAAGTGAAATTGACCTTCATAGGTTTAATTGTTGCTTCGTACGAATATATGCTGTTTGAAACAAACAGTAATAATATACTGGAAAATCATAAAGGGAATAATCAAAACCCTGATGATGATAATTACCTATTACCTCTTCCAAATAATTTAAATGTTGGAAGAATTTTAGATATCAAGACAAATTTTGTTGCCCTTGATAACCTAAAGTTTGAGAAATATAAAATAACTGCTGAATTATTTCAAGGTAATACAAAACTTGGAGAAGTTAGCGATGATGGAATTACTTCGGTAGATAGCCAAAGTTCTCAGTTATTTATTATTATAGAATGAAAATTTTTGGTATATGAAAAAGATAATCATACTGCTTTTAATGAGTAGTTTATTTGTGGAATATATCTATTCACAAAATAATGCCATAGATTCTACACTTATTAAGTATTTACGGGTTGATTATGCTATTCCGGATCAACCTGCATTTAAATTGTTGGGAACAAATCCGAGCGATATTTTAAGGCCATCGAATACAAACGAATTATCGGCTATTTCTTCGAGTTTTATGGAAGGAAGCTCAATTGTAATTCCCAAATCGTTCTCGCTCGAAGTTGCACCAATGCTGTTGGCAAAATCGAATAAGCTTACACTTAGCGATTATATTGATAAGAAATTTTTATACAGGGCAAAGGTTTCTGTTGGAACGCAAAAATCGCTGGTTGATACTGTTGAAAAGTATAAAATCGCCTTAGGTTTCAGGTTTACTTTAATTGACAACAGCGATTTAAAAACCAATAAAAACTATATTAACCAGATTTTTGATATTACTGCAGAAAAAACCGAATGGGAAAATATTTATAAAATTGAGTATCTTAAAATAGTTAACAAAACAATACTTGATTATATCGAAAATAAAGCATTGCAAGATTCTGTTCAAAATTATATAGATAAAAAAATAACAGAAAAATTCAATGAAAATTATTTCGATGACAGGTTGGAAAAGCTTAAAGAGAAATTCAAACAAGATACTTGGAATGCCGATAAGTGGGACGTCGCATTGGCTTTTTTAACTGAATCGCCCGATAGTCTTGCAAAAAATATACAATTTACCGGTGTGGGAGTTTGGACTACATATGCACACGGGTTTAAAAACTGGGGACAATTATTAATTGGTGCAAGTTATAACTATTTAAGTTTCGATAGTTTGATAGTTGCCACAAGTAAAATTGAAAATTTTAGCAACCATAAACTTTCTGTAGCTTCAAGGTTGTATTTTGGATCAAACAATTTTAAAGGTTTTCTGGAAGGGCAGTTCGATTACCGCAGTTTAAATACATCGAACAATGCATTAATAAACCTGGGTACAGAGATGAATATTTACGATGGAATTTGGATTAACCTTAATGTGGGATACACTTTTAACGATGTATTTACAGAAAATAATTCAAGCAACCTGTTTTCAAGTTTTGATATAAGAATTCAAATACCCGAAAAATTGAAGTTTTTCTGATGATCTATAAAAAATTAACCACAATACACACGAACCAATGTTGACAGGTAAAAACTAATAGAGGTAAGAATGTCTAGTCTTTACTTTCATTATGGGTTGGTATATTGGCTTTTGCCAATGTAGTTAAGTAATTCTTATTATTTAACAATTTATTAACTCAAAATAAACTGGTTGTATTTATGGCATCATTCCATAAACACAATGAGCAATAGCAAACTATTTATTAGCAATAATAATATAGAAACACAAAAATAGTGGAGTTCAGAACCCACTTAAAAAAACGGGGCGAAACCGAAAAGCCTTATGAGTAGGAAAAAAAAACTAAAAAATGAAAAATGTTGATGTACTAATTATTGTTGACACCCTTGGTGCAGTATCTAGTGGAAACCTTTCCGGCAATGTTTATTTAATTGATACAAATAAATATCTTGGTTCCTGGAATGAAGGTCAATGCGAGTTACATTCTAAATGCTACGATGGACAAATACTTAAATGGAGAGTGGTTTCTGTTACACCTGAAAATGATGTAAACCTTGTTCAATTCACTGGTGGAATGATAGATAATAAAGTTTGCCTTCCTTTAAAGCAAGGAATAGAAGGTGATGTTTTTTGGGAAGGAAGAGTTGAAGCTCAGGCTATGGGGGGTACCGGTACTTTCCAGTATTCTTGTGTTTTAAGTATTGATGGAAAATCTATGACCTTTGATCCTTTTCTCGAAGTAATACCACTAACACAAAGTTTACAATAACTATGCTGTGCCCAAATGTAATGGATGTAAGCGACAGGTTAGCTGATGCTTACTCGAATATGTTAAAGCTTGATGGATATGCTTATGGTTGTAATAATATTACTGTTGCCAAGCTTAGTCCGGATCTTGATTGGTTGCCAGCTTTTAGAAATCATATTTCTATTTTGAATGATAGTTGTGTTTTATGGATGAAAAATAGACCAAGTTTATGGTCGGATCTTTTAATTCCTTTTAGCAATTACACTTCATTATTTTCAGGATTTACAAAATTAGCAGATCAACTAAACACAAAAGATCAATGGTTAGAAGCTTTACAGCAACTAAGCGATGCTTTAAAACAAGCTAAAAATGATACAAAGTCTGCAACAAGTAAATTTGATCAATATTTTCAGAATATCAAAGATGTCCAGTTTTTATTAGACGAAAGTATAGAAGATGGATGGAAAGCATTATCTGAAGAAGAAACAGAAATGCAAAAAATAGCTGCAGCATTGCAACATTTACAAGATACTGTAGAAAGTTTGGAAGATAACCTCTCTGGAGCTATGCTTCG
>MENE01000117.1:4989-7747 GCA_001769005.1 Bacteroidetes bacterium GWA2_31_9b
CACGTATAATCTTGAAAAACAATTTCTTGGAGTACAATATAATATCCAACTTTTTACTGGAATATGGGATAACGAAATAGTTAAAGTTCAAACAGTAGCTAATGCAATTCAAAGTGGAGCCGATCCGAAGCTCTATTTCGATTTAAAATCAATGCCTTCTGCACTGGCAACATGGGAACAATTAAACGGTTATTGCCAAAAACTTATTCTTAGCCCTAAAGTTGAAAAACCAGTTGTTATTGATATTTAAAAACCCATCAAAAAATTAAAAACTAATTAAAAACTCAAAAAAAATTATTATGATAACATTAAAAGAAAATACTATTATAGATAGTAGTACAATTAATCTAAATTCTCAAGCAGGTTTTGTTTCACTTAACATCATAACATCTGCTTGTCATTCAGTTTTAAATACAGTATTTGTTGCCCCTGATCCAAAACCAGTTTGGTTTGATGACCTAAATAAAGAACTTGATGCTGCTAAATTAGTTGCTAAAAAATGGATAAATGATCTTGCACCCGATATTACTGCAAAAATTCCAAATCATGTAATTGATTATGCAACAACATATAGTGCTATGACAGATCAAATTGTAGCTTTAGCCGAAAAGAATCCTACTGCAAAAGGAAAAGATAATCCTATAGTTAAAGAAATATTTGCCTTAATCGATGCATTATCAGGAGCAGTTTCAGATATTATTACTGATGTTGATTCAATGAAAGATAAATTAACGGCTTGGGGTGACGAATTACAGGCTGCGCATGATGGTTTAGTTAAGGGAGCCGTAAATATCCAAAACCTCGAAATTGAGTTACAGGGTGATATTGACAATATGAATAATGCAATTAGTAACTTAAGAGCTATGATTGATGAACAAAATAAAGCAATTTGTTATTCTGCTATGGCTGTTGGTGTGGGTGTTTTTTTAATGGTAGTAGGTGTTGGATTAGCTCCGTTAACTGGAGGTTGGTCGTTAATAGTTACAGGAGTGGGAGCAGTAGCTGTTGTCGGTGGAGCTATTACTTGGGGAATAATGCAAGGTAAAATAAATGATGAGTTTAAAGATATTGCAACAGATCAACAAAAAATTACTGATGATAAAAGACAAATTGTAGCTCTTCAGGGATTGTCAACTGCCAGTGATTCAGCTATAAGCTCAATTACACTGGCATCTCAGGCTTTATCTGATGTTAAAACAATGTGGTCATTCTTTGATGGAGAATTAAAAGGTGTTGTAGACAAACTTAATAAAGCAGATGAGGAATTATATGCTATAGTTAATGAAGCTTATGTTTTAGGTGCTCAAAAAGAATGGAACGAAGCATTGAAGTTTGCCGAACAACTTGTGGGTATGCAAGTGACTGTAGAAGAAAAAACTTTATCAATGTCAGCTTAATAATAATTAAAGAAGTTGTATCAAATAATTTAATGCTATTTATGTTTTATGTATTCAATTTAAAATAAGTAAATAATAATATAGATAAAAAGTTTTTTATGCGGTACAACTTCATTTTTAAAAAAAGATAAAATGTTAAATACTGAAAATAACGTATTACAGCAAGTAGATTATAGTACAAATGCAATACTTATGCTTAATGCATCTTGCCAGGGAATAGTTGAATCTTATATTAATCCTTCTTCAAGTGGATGGTACACTGTAATTGAAAATAATTTGGTTACTGCTCAACGCTTGGTTCGAGAATGGAGAAACAGCGGAACCGTATATTTTAACCAAGATATTCTGGAATCGACAATTAATTGCGGGCAATTGTTTATTGCATCGAAAAACCAAATTATCAATAATTTTGATGCTTTAATAGTAAGTCCCGATGAAAAAATCAAAGAAAACCTTATTGATTCGCTTAATGATTTAAAAAACACTGTTGATTTATTGTACACAGGTATAACCTCTTATGAAGATAAATTAAAGGCTTGGGGAAATAAAATGGCATCTGCTCATAGCAATTTAATTTTTACTGTAAAACAAGTGCAACAACAGGAAGAAGATATTAAGAGTGAAATTGATGCAATAAATTCAATTATTACTTCCATACAACAACAAATTAATATTGACAAAGATGCAATTGCAAAAGCAAAGGCACAAGAGAAAAGAGCAAAAACAGAAACAATAATAGGAATAATTCTTGTTCCATTTACTGGTGGAGTATCATTAATACTTGCAGGAATTGGTGTAGCAAGTATTGCCGATGCAGAAGCAAAAATTTCTTCTTTAAATGCTTCAATACAGGATTACCAAAGTAAAATTTATACCGATCAATCGAAATTAAATGATGACAATAAACAAATTGTAACATTACAAGGACTTACAATTGGTACAAATACCGTGTTGGATGATATGAGCAGAATTGATGATGCTCTTGATTCTCTTAAAACACTTTGGCAATTATATTCTGACGATATGCAAAATATAATCAATAAGATTACTAAAGCAGAATTATCTGACGATTTTATAGTAGCTAAAGCTTGGTTTAATGCAGCATGTATAGAGTGGGAATCTGTTGTGCCAAATGCACTAATATTAAAAGACGGAGCAATTACAACTTCACACATTTATCTGAATCATAATTAGAAATAAAAATTAATAGTAATTAGTATGAATATAGTTAATATTTTAATTGTTGTAGATACGTTAAGTGCTGCAAGTACAGGAAATCTCAAAGACAATGTTTATCTTATCGATACCGAAAAGTATTTAGGATCGTGGAACGAGGGCCAATGCGATTTGCATACTCTGAC
>MENE01000118.1 GCA_001769005.1 Bacteroidetes bacterium GWA2_31_9b
AATATGATTCGTTAACAGTACCAATATCAACCAATGCTTGTAATTCCATATAATCATAATCAGCACCATTACATCCACTAAAGTGACCACTATAAGGTGACATAGTACTTAAACACCATGCAATATATGATTCCGAAAAATCAGCTGTGTTTGTTCCAAATTTTCCTGTTGCAAAATTATAAGTACCTTCTGCTGCTGCTGTAGCACCAAAAGCATAACAAGAACCGCAACTTCCCTGATCACGAGGAGAACCAATATATGAATTACCATTGTAATTTCTCCAGTCAAATGAAGTAGGAAGAGCTTTAGAAACAGAAAAATTAGGATCTACTTTAGCATCAGCATGAGATTCAGATAAAGATCTGTTTTCATGTGTCATAAGTTGATCGCCATTCATTTCCATTAAATCAAGTAAAGGAATTCTTTCTTCAAGACCTTTATTGTTTCGAACACATACAGCTCTTTCGGTTACAAAACCGTTTTCTTTTACAGTTTCTGTTTCAACATCGAAACCATAACGAGCAGCATAAGAAAATTCCTGAGCTACTTTACCTTTATAGAAATCCCAAGCATTCTGTACACTTCCATCAGGTAAGTGAACCATTCCTATATCGCCTCCTCCTTTAACAGAAGTAATTTCATAGCGATATCCTAGCATTTCGCAATATTTTGCAGCTGGGTTAACATAACCTTTTTGTGCAAATACCGTAAAAATCAAAAAAAGTGAAAACACAAAAGTTAATAGTGTAAATTTTTTCATAATGTAAAAAGATTAAGGGTTTGAATAAAATTTTGGCGTAAATTATTTATAATATTTTATATTAGTATACGGTTTCGACATAAAACAATTTTCTACCCCTAAACGACAATTTGCTCAGAAAAAAATGAAGCATTATTTTTTAGATTTAAAAATCAATTTTTCTCTTTTTTAAAAAATTATTTATAAATTGCCCAATAATTTATTAACCCAAACCGTACCAAAGACCTAATATTAAGGAGTTTATGAAACTAAAATGTGTTATAGTTGATGATGAACCATTAGCTATAACGGTACTACAAGGATATTTAAAAAAAATACCTTCTATTGAAGTAATAGCAACTTTTAATGATGCGCTTTCTGTTTATGAAATATTAAAAGAACAAGATATTGATTTTTTGTTTCTTGATATTGAGATGCCAAATTTAACCGGTATTGATTTCTTAAAAAGTTTTACCAAGCCCCCATTAGTAATTATAACATCTGCTAATAAAAATTATGCTATTGAAGGTTTTGAGTTAAATGTTATCGATTTTATATTAAAACCATTGACTTTTGAGCGGTTATTAAAAGCTATAAACAAAATAATTGAAATTAAATCCTCCAAACCTATTCACGAAAAAGAAGAAGAATCATCTGACCATATTTATTTAAAAGAAAATAAACGAATGGTCAAAATTTATATTGAAAACATTCTTTATATTGAAAGTATAAAGGATTATGTTAAAGTAGTTACAAAAAGAAAAACTGTAATAACTAAGCAACAACTTGGTTATTTTGAAACCATTTTAAATCCAAAAAAATTTATAAGAATACATCGATCATATATAATAGCTGTTAATCAAATTGATGCATTTAGCTGTTCAACTGTTGAAATTGGAAGCATTGAAATTCCAATAGGTAGAAAATATAAAGAAGAAACTCTCCAGAAACTTGGAGAAATTGAATCAATCGAATAATAAATTTAGTTAATGTACACTAATAGCAATCTATATAAAACTTACTTATTCATATTTATTGGGATTTTAATTTCTATAAATTTAAAATCTCAAGAAAGGGGATTGCTATTATCTAAATATTATTCTGCAAAAGATTATAATAGTGGAACTCAAAACTGGGCAATTGTTCAGGATAATAGAGGAATTATGTATTTTGGTAATGCTTTTGGTGTACTAGAATACGATGGAGAAACCTGGAGAACTATTCGGGTAGCAAATAATTCTGCTGTAAGAAGTTTGGCTATTGATAATAATAATAATATTATTTACTCTGGTGCATATGACGAAATGGGTTATTTATCGCCCGATATTTCAGGTAATTTAATTTATAAATCTCTTACTCATTTAATCGATTCTCAATATTTAGGTTTTGGTGATATTTGGGATATATATTGTTTTTCTGATACAGTTTTTTTCCTTACTGACAATTATATTTTTCGATATCAAAACAACAAATTTGATTATTGGGCTAGTAATAAAGAGCGATATTACTTGAGTTATAAAATTGAAAACTCTTATTATGTACAAGAAATTGGAAGAGGATTGCTGAAACTCGAAAATGATTCTCTTGTACTTATTGATAAAGGTGATTTTTTTTTAGATAAAAAAATTCATTCTATTATTAAATCAGGAAACGAATTAATTATTTGTACCCGAGACGAAGGGGTATATTTATTTAGCAATAAAGGTGGAAAAACACAAATAAAATCTATTTCTGAAATATCCGAAAAAGGAAAAAATTTAAACTCCTATTTTTTAAAGCATATCTTTTATCACGGTATTGAGATTTCAGATAAATTATATGCAATGAGTACAATTACCGGTAGTATACTAATAGTTGATAAGAAATGGAATGTAGTAGATGTAATAAATGATGAAACAATTGGGATTGTAAGTCCAACTTTTTATTTATATCATAAAAAAAACCAATCGTTGTGGTTAGCACTTGCGAATGGAATTTGCCAGGTAGAATTGAGTTCACCTTTCAGATATTGGAACGATGAAAAAGGTATTCATGGAGTTTTTACAGATGTTGCCGAAATTGGTGATAAACTTTATGTATCGACAGGTTCGGGAATTTATTATTCAAATAAAAAACCTGACAACATTAATTACAGCCTAAACAGTTTCTCTCCAGTTAGTGGTACTTTTGAACAAACATGGGGATTCTTGTATTTTCAACCACCTTTCCCTGGTAATGAAAAAAATTACAAAATATCAAATTATTTAACAAATGAAAGGACAATTCTCCTTGCAGCTTCGAGTCGGGGATTATTTCAAATTATTGATGATAAATCGATCAAAATTTCTGATTATAATTTGATTTATAAATTATATCAGTACAAAAAAGATCCTTCAAAATTATTTCTTGGATTAGGTAATGGGGTTGCTTTAGCTTCTTATAGTAATGGAAAGTGGATTAATCATGGTCATTTGTATGGTATAAATGAAATTATACGTGAAATAAATGAAGATTCACTGGGAAACTTATGGCTTAGTGCAAACTACAAGGGATTAATCAGAGTTAAAAATCCATTATCAGAGTTGTACACATCAAAAAATGTTGAGATATACGACACTTCAAATGGACTAAAATCAATAAATGCGAACGGAATAATTGATTTTAAAAACAAACTGTATTTTTATGACAATGCTGATTTATATGTTTTTAATGATAAGGAGCAAAAATTTACAGTATCAAAAATTGAAAATGATTCCGCTTATAGTGAATTTACTGATACTATTTCTGATTTTAGAGTTTCTGCCGAAAGACTAACTGATTTTTTTATAACAACCGATAATGACACAACATTATGGTTTGGAACCATGAATGGTGTTTTCAGGAATATGGGAACTCCCGATCGAGATTACTTTGATGTTTATCCTGCAATTATTCGAAAAGTTTATTCTGGAGATTCATTACTTTTTAATGGAACAAATTATAAACAAGATAAAATTCATCCCGACACAAATTCTTTTTCATTATTAGTAGATCCATCTTCGTCTGTAAACCTGGGTTTAATTCTTAAATTTAAAGATAACTCGTTAACTTTTCATTATGCATCTCCCTTTTACGATGATGAAGACAAAAATGTTTATAGTTATTTACTTGAAGGATTTGTTAAAGATTGGTCCACTTGGAGTACAGAAAATAAAAAGGAATATACAAATCTTCACGAAGGGAATTATACTTTTAAAGTAAAATCAAAAAACATTTACAATATTGAAACAGGAGTTGCTGAATATAAATTTACTGTTTTACCTCCATGGTATAGAACTTTTGCAGCTTACTTCGGTTATTTAATTTTAAGTACATTATTCATTGTTTTAATTGTAAAACTTTATACAAAAAGATTAATAAAAGAAAAGGACAATCTGGAAAAGATAGTGAAGCAACGTACCCAGGAAATATTAATGCAAAACGAAGAAATTCTTGTTCAGGCAGAGCATTTAAAAGAAGCTAACGAATGGATAAGTGCAAAAAACATTGAGCTTGAAAGCCAGAAAGAAGAAATTGTAAAAAAGAAAGATCAATTAGAAATTAGCAATGCAACTAAAAATAAATTTTTTAGGATTATTGCACATGATCTTCGAAATCCGATAAGTGCTTTTGTAAGTTCTACTTCATACGTTTTAACCGATCTGGATGAATTTAATAAAGAAAAAACAAAGCATATTATGTCGGAACTGAATAAGTTGTCAAATACCACTTACAACTTACTGGAAAACCTATTAGACTGGTCGTCTAGTCAAATGGGAGACATAAAATTCAATCCAAAAACAATTGATATTGTAAGTATTATTAAAGAAAATATTGAATTAACAAAGAATAAACTTGATTCTAAAAAAATTGAATTATCACTCTTGTTACCCGAAAAATTAGATGTTTTTGCTGATGAAAATATGATAAACACGGTTATTCGAAACTTAATTTCAAACGCTGCAAAATTTACAGAGATTAATGGAAAGATCGAAATTCGTTGTGAACAAAATGATAAATTATGCACAATATCAATAGCTGATAATGGTATTGGAATTAAAGAAGAAGATATTGAAAAACTATTTAGAATTGATCAACACTACACGAACCTTGGAACACAAAACGAGAAAGGATCAGGTTTAGGATTAATCTTATGTAAGGAATTTATAGAGCACAATGGTGGCACAATAAACGTTACCAGTGAGCCCGGAAAAGGAAGTACCTTTTCATTTACAATAAATATTGCTTAATTTATCTGAACACTACCCATCCCCTATCTTTTGAAATAGCATTTATGGCTGAAGTTATTAGCATAAATTCTTTTTGAATAGTATTCAATTCTTCATCTGTGATTTTATTTTCCTGTGCAATACGCAATTTTTCTGATGAATCCTGCTGGGCAATTTCTAATATTTTTCTTTTGTATGCTACAATTGTTTCGGGAACTATCTGTTTCAGCTTCATTTCTTCTGTTTCAATCAATATTCCACCTTTTTTGAAAATCTTACTTAATGTATAGCTTGGACTTAATAAATCTGCAGCAAGATTGCTTATTTCCAGATCGGTATGATTAATAAACTGCTTACTTTCAGGAAGTATATCATTACCCATTCCTTCGAGATATTCCTGAAAAATCTGTTTATAAACCAGGTTTTTAAATTCAAGATCATCGTTTAGAATTTCATTAATAACATATTCTGCAACCTTAACATGACGTGGTTCATCAAACTTATCTTCCTGATATGAATATAATATTTGATCTCCATAATGAAGCAGTAAACGAATAATTTCGCGTTCCTGATGCTCGGCAGAATATCCTTCAACAAAAGAAGGTACAGCAGTAGTTGCAGTTTTATATACCTCCGATGGGGAAGAAAATTTTTTAGTTTCACTTTCGGCTGTTTTCCGACGAATTTTATTTATTTCAGAATAGAGAACTTTTTCATCGATACTTAGAATGTTGCTACATTCTTTTATATAAACTGTACGTATAATTCCATCGGGAATAACCGAAATAGAATGAACAATATCGCTAATTAAACTGGCTTTTTTTACAGGATCGTTTTTTGCATCTTTTGAAAGAAGACGGGTTTTAAATGTAATAAAATCTTCTTCGTTTTTTTGAATAAATGCAAGCAATTCTGAAGCGCTGTGTGATTTTGCAAATGAATCGGGGTCTTCGTTCTCAGGTAATAGCAATACGCGAACATTCATACCCTGCTCCAGTACAAGATCAATTCCGCGGATAGAAGCTTTTATACCTGCTGCATCGCCATCGTAAATAATTGTAACATTTGGTGTAAATCGTTTTATTAATCGAATCTGATCAACAGTTAACGATGTGCCTGATGAAGCAACAACATTCTCAATTCCTGATTGATGCATCGAAATTACATCGGTATAACCCTCAACAAGGTAACATTTGTCGGTTTGTGTTATAGCTGTTTTAGCCTGAAACATACCATATAAAACTTTGCTTTTATGGTAAATTTCTGATTCAGGAGAATTTAAATATTTGGCAGTTTTTTCATCCTTTTTCAGAACCCGGCCACCAAAACCAATAACATTTCCCGATAAACCATGAATCGGAAACATAACACGTGCACGAAACCTGTCGAATTTATCATCATCTTTAACAATAGTAAATCCTGCTTTTTCTAGAAACTCGAGTTTATATCCTTTTTCGATAGCTGCTTTAGAAAATGCATCACGAATATCCAAACTATAACCCAGCTCAAACTTTTCAATGATTTCGTCACGAAAACCGCGTTCTTTAAAATAGCTTAATCCGATTGCACGGCCATCGGAATGTTTATGTAATTTTTCCTGAAAATACGTATTGGCAAACTTTGTAACAACAAGTAAACTATCGCGCTCATTCTGTTGTTGAAGTTCTTCGGTAGTAAGTTCTTTTTCAATTATTTCAATATGGTATTTCTTTGCAAGAAACTTAAGCGCATCGGGATAACCCAAATGCTCATGCTCCATAATAAAATTAACTGCACTACCTCCTTTTCCGCAACCAAAACACTTATAAATACCTTTTGCTGCTGAAACTGTAAACGAAGGTGTTTTTTCGTTATGAAAAGGGCACAAACCAAGATAATTAACGCCACGTTTTTTAAGACTTACAAAATCTGAAACAACATCTACGATTTCTGCAGTATCAATTATTCGTTGTATAGTATTGTGGTCAATCATTAGGTGCCCGATTATCAGATATTTAATTATTTTTACGTATTGGCTAAAATACTAAAAAATAACGGCAGAATTTAACGAATGAACTTTATATCTTTTTGAAAATTTCATACAACTTTCAGAATCAGATAAATATTTTGTATTTTGTTTTAAAATATCATTGATGAAAAAATTAGTTGTTTTAACTGGATCGGGAATAAGTGCCGAAAGTGGCATTCCTACTTTCAGAGATATGGGTGGAATTTGGGAACAATATAATTTTGTTGATGTTGCCAGTCCTGATGCATGGAAAAATAACCCAGAGTTGGTTATCCGTTTCTACAACGAGCGAAGAAAGAAAGTAATTGAGTCGAAACCCAACCGTGGGCATCAAGGTTTAGTTGAACTTGAAAAATATTTCGATGTACAAATTATTACACAAAATGTAGATGATTTACATGAACGTGCAGGGAGTAAAAACATTTTGCACTTACATGGAGAAATAAGAAAGTCGAGAAGTACAGCCGATCCATCATTAATTTATACTATCTCTGGCTGGGAACTAAAGACAGGTGACAAATGCGAAAAGGGATCACAACTCAGACCTCATGTAGTTTGGTTTGGAGAACCGGTTCCTGCAATTAACAAAGCCTCAGAAATCTGTAAGATGGCAGATATTTTTGTAATTATTGGAACATCACTTAACGTATATCCTGCAGCGGGATTAATCGACTTCGTTCCATCAAATACACCTATTTACTTAATTGACCCGAACGATATCAGCTTCTCAACAATTAAAAATCTTACTTACATAAAAAAAAATGCCTGCATAGGAGTGCAGACATTAATTACAGATTTGAAAAGTAAATTCGTTTTTAACGATTAATTAATATTTTCTTAGTAACAACACGATTATCATCAACTAAAAGAGAACAAAAATAAAGTCCATTTTCAAGGTCAGAAACATAAATTTTTTCATTTCCCTGTTTATCTTCTAAATCTTTACTTATAACAATTCTGCCAAGAGTATTGTAAATTTGCAATTTAGCATCTTTCACAAAATCAATAGAATAGTCGGCGTAAAAATATTCAACTACAGGGTTTGGATAAACTTTTAATTCCTGTTTTTGGAGAATATTTCCATTGGTAGTAATTGAATCTGCTTTTTCAGAATTTTGTGCAAATAAACAAACTGAAAATATTAGAAGAAGTATTGATAGTATATATTTTCTCATAAGCTTATTTTTTATGCAATTTAACAAAAACTATACCTTATGTACGAATAATTTATGTTAAAGTTTGTGAAAAGAACTTAAGTTTCTGACTAACAATACAAAACAATATAAATTTGGAATAATAAATTCAAACAACTATTTTTGAGACGTTATAAATAAATTATTATACTTATGAATAAAATTTTACTCTTAACAACACTCCTTTTATTTTCTATTTTTGAATTGCAGTCACAAAGTTTAATGGTATTAAATGCAGAAGACAAATCTGATGTTTCTAATGGAACATTAATACGCATAGGCAGTTATGATGAATCAACTATTGAAGTTGGAGCTTATGTAAAAAATACTTCAGGAGCAACCATCAATGTTTGGGTTAAAAAATATACGAATGAAATCGTTTCAGGAAGCGAAGCTTATTTTTGCTGGGATGGTTGTTATGGTAGTTCAACAAATAGTTCAACAAATTATTTATCGGTAGCAGCCGGTGACACAATTAAAGCATTTAGCGGTGATTTTAAACCAAATGGATTATCAGGGATAAGTAATATAAAATACACTTTTTATATTGATCATCAAACAACAGATTCTGTATCAGTTAATATCCAGTATAATATTTCTGTAACTGGAATTAATGATATAAAAGATCAATATCAAATAAGTTCTGCATATCCAAATCCTGCAACATCTGTGGTATATTTTAATTATACTATATCAGGAAATACCGATGGTAAAATTATTATTTATGATATTGTTGGTAAAAAAGTAAAAGAACTTATTACAGATAAAAATTCGACCCAGGCAAGAGCAGACATTTCGCAATTAAATCCCGGTCTTTATTTATGGACATTTGAAGTGAATGGAATATCAGTTAAAACAGAGAAATTATTAATAAAATAAGAATCATTACTAAATAAAAGAGGTTGTCTCAAAACACATAGAAACGTCCTTGGACTTTCTATCGTGTTTTATATGTTACTGTTTATTAGTAAAATATAAAAACGTTTCCATGTCCTTCGGACGATGGAAAGTTCTTTTGAGACAACCTCTTTTTTATTTTAAGGAACAAAATATTCTTGTGTTGCCTGTAGAATTTCCTTAGTATCGCTTTTATAAACAAAAGCAACAACACTCGAATTTTCGATTACCCACTCTGAATTAATTGTGTAGTCGTACGTTTTACTTTTTACATCATTAGCATCTACCTGTCCATTGACAATGGATTCACCCCATACACTATTAACTGCATCACGTAAAACATGGTTATGAGAATAAAACTCAATATCTTGTTGCCCAGTTGGGAGTGAATAATCTTTCTGCCACGATTTTAAAGAATCTTCTACAAAATATACAGAAAGCATAAGGTTTTCATTCATTGATACTATAAAAACAACATCAATATCAGCAGTCATTACTCTGGAAGAAATGTTGTAGCTTAACTCCAGATTTATATCCATAACAGGTTTTTCTTGAAGCATTTCTTCAACTATTCCTGCCCATTGAGTATAGGAATATGTATAATCGCCACCAGTTTGTTTACGATTAATTAAAGCAGCGGGAACAGAAACAGAAGCATTAAAATATTCGTCAAGCTCATTACCAGTTTGTGTTCTATAATCGTAGGTATATTTCCCTGAGGAATTAACATCAGCAAAAAAACCTGCATGTATTGAAACCGGAATAATATGATCACAATAAAGCGATTTAAGAAGCTCCATTTCTTCATCGCCACGGGGACAGTTTCCACACTCGTGACCTGTATATTCTTCGATTAAAATTTGTTTTATTGGTACTGGTAACGATGCATCGCCACACTGACCATTATATTCAATAAATGGTTCTTCAATTTTATCACAGGATAAAATGATAACAAAGAATAAGCCCAAAAAACAAATGATATATTTATATTTTGTCATGTTAAATCTTTTAAAATGTACTTGTTATTGATAAAGTTAAACCATACGAAGCAGGTACATAGCGACAAGTACCACCAGAACAGTCTAAACCATCTCTTTTAAATCCATATCCTAACTGAAACTTATTGGCTCCTTTTTTATAACCTGCCGAAACATAATAGTAATGCAATTTATCTTTTTCGTTTCCGTAATTATACTCGTCAGATGCTGAAATAAACCATGTTGGAGCAAAAGTGTATTCAATTAAACCCATTGCCCAATTTCCTTTGTCTTGTTCAGTAAATAATCCTTGAAGCTCGAACCTTAGAGCATGTCGTGGTTTAAATTTATAGGTAATATCAGCAATACCAATATTTGCATTTATGGTTCCATAACCTGATAAACCCTGAACTTTATCTTTATTGTAAATCAGATTGATATAGCTAAAATCTGCTTTTAATTTTGAACTGAATTTTTTGTAAATTTTTAAGTTGATATCCTGAAAATAAAGTTCATCGCCAATAGCCAGATAATCTGACGTGTATTTTGTAGCATCAGCAGTCAGTTTTGTTTTCAGGTTATGTACTCTAGAGAAATTTACTAAAAGATTCGTTCCATATTTACCTCCAAGCATCGATTCTGGCTTAAAGTTATAACTAACCTCTGCCTGAAAACCAACTTCGCCATTTGGTTGTGTTGCATACGGATACATTGCTGCCAAAGAATAAACATGTGTTTTAGTAATTGCAGGAATATAGTTTATCTGTAAATTATTTTGTTGTGCATTTATGTCGGAGCGAAAACTCATATTATCAATTCGTTTCGCACTTACATATATTCCAAGTCCCTCTTCTGAATAACTAGCATTTAAAAGTATAGCATCGCCATATTTTATATTGTATCCATTGTCGGATGATGGATCGGGATATTTATATGCATATTCACCAGACAGATTGAATCCTTTATGCACAACTCCAATCCGATTAGAAAATGCACCTACATTTTCGGGTAGATTATAAATAGGATCTTCGTCTTTTTGAAATTTGCTTACAAAGTTTCCACCTATACTATATTTTGTTGTATTATCGGTTAATGATGGAATTAGGTCGTTAATAAATACCTCGCCATCAACTCCACGAACAATTCCCGGTCCATAATCAAAATACAAACGTTGTTTGCCTGTAAATCCCTTTAAATATATCCCTTTAAATGGATTGAATTTAATTTTTATACCATCCATGGCATTATCAATTCCAAGTGATTTATCTTCGTATGATCTGAAAATTAAACCACTGCCAAACTGATCGTAAAAATTACCGACAGTTACTTCGAGACCATCGTTCTGATAAGTTAAAAAACGATAAGGAATGCCTACTCCATTATATTGTTGATCGAAACCAAGCATTGCGTTCATATAACCTTCGTAACGTAATCCTGCAGTAAAGTTTCCATATGTATAATTCAGGTTTGCAAATGAATTCAATCCCATCTTATTTGAAGGAGCATAAGCACTATGAGCACTATCGGTTTGATACATTTGTGCATCAACCTGAAAGTTTCCGCTTAGATTTCCTTGATTATTTTGGGCTTTAATACTTAATCCTATGAAAAGAAAGAATAAAACCTGAATGATTTTTTTACAGAGTTTATTTTTCATCTTTAATCATGCTTTTTTCTTTAATCACTTCGAACAATTCATACTCATCGCCCTCTGAATAAGATGTATGTTGCCACAATATATTCCCATTTGAATCGAGTAAAATGGTGTGAGGAACATTTATAACATTCATTGCACGTTTGAACTCTTCGTTTGGGTCTAAATAAAACTGAATATTTGCCCATCCTCTGCCATTAACAAATGGTGCAACATTGCTCATACTTCGGGCATTATCAACTGATATTGCAGTTAGTTTAACACCTGTTTCGGCTGTCCATTCCTGAATGTTTTCGTTGTATGCTTCAAGTTCTTTAATACATGGTTTACACCAGGTAGCCCAGAAGCTAATAATTACCAGATTTTCGTCATTGAATAAATCAATAGTATTTACATTTTCCCCTTTTAACGATTTTATTTGAACATTTGGAATGTTTTTTTGTGCATATAGTGTTGAATTACTAATTATAACAATTAATATTAAAATTATTTTTCTCATGTTCTTTCTATTGAATATTTGTTTTAAAAATGAGGATAGCATTAAAAAGCTATCCTCAAAAATCAATTTCTTAAAATTTGTATTATTTAATTATTTGGATTTTTTGAGTAATAGATTCATTTCCTGATAAAATATTAATAAAATATAATCCATTATTAAGTTTACTTAAATCTAAGATAATATTATGTTTTCCTTCAGATAATTTTCCTTTATCTGAAATTTTCACCAATTGTCCTGATTCATTGAATATTCTTATTTTTACTTCACAATTTTTATGGTTGTAAAAACTTATATTTAGCTCTTCTTTAGTTGGATTTGGATAAAAAACAGTATTATATTCACTTTCTATTTTTTCAACTCCTACTCCATGAGTTGTTTTAAAAGATACAGATCTATCAGCAACAGGAGTTCCATTATACCCTTCTAATCCATTTTCAATTCCTAAAAAATATGTAGTTTTAGGTTCTAAGTCATTAATGAGATTAATTGTTATAATTTTTTTAGTTTCTGCAATTATAGTTGTAAATGGGACATCTTCACCATCAATACTATCTACTTTTAAATATACAAGAGTGTCTGCACTTGAAATTGCTTCACCTCCCAAATATCTTACAGATAAATCAAAATTTACTAAAAAATTCATATCTAAAGGAACATCTTCTTCCCCGTTTAGGACATTAAATGTTACTTCAGGTGCCGTTGTAGAAACAAGCTGATAAACGCCATATATTTCTTTATCACTGTTGTTTTGTATAAAAACAACCAATTCCATTTCTTCACTAACTTCTGTATCCATTTTATGTTTAAATGATAAATTTATTACCTGATCATATGCTGGGAGTCCTATATTTGTTCCATTTACGTCAGGGAACATGTATCGCATAACATCTGGAAATTCTTTTTCTCCATTTGTTCCAGGTGCAGAACTATATACTAAGTCTTCAATTAAAACAGCATGTGCAATAATTTCTCCATCATTAAAATCTGCAAGTGATGTTAATTCTGCATTTATATATACTGAATCATTTGCATAAGTTAAATCAGCAGTAATATTGAATAATCCTGGTCTTGCCCAGTCTACATCAATCATATCTTGCTTTACATCTGCGGGAGAACCTTGAAATTTATTTCCACTTAATACTGCATTTGGAACACCTCCAACACCATAATAACTAACCCTCGCATTTTTAAGATCATTATCTAAATTAAAGGTATACATTGGGTCGGTTCCTGGCCAAGATGTATGATAAGCAATATGTGAAACTTCCCATTCATTAAGTCCTGTTTCGATTAAAGCACTTAGTGCTGGATTTTGATTTGCACATGGACTACAGGATGCATTTGTAAAGTGTTCTATAAGTACTCTTTTTTCAGATACTTCATCTAAAATAAAAACGTTCAAACTTAAAGTATCATTATTAGGAACTTCATCTAAAGTCCCGTTTGGATTAGAAATCCAAACCTTAAGATCGTTTGTTGATAATAAATCTGAAGCATTCCAAGTAACATTATGTATAAAATCATAAGTTTCATGAGTTGGAATATTTAAGTCAGTCAAACTCTGAGTATTTACTGTTCCATTATTAATAACCCAATTAATATCAATACTTTTTATAGTATCAATACCTTTATTACTAAATTCTCCATCAATTTCAATTTCTCCTGCACTAACAAATAGTGGGACATTTAATTCTTCTAAAACAGCATTCACATTCGGTGGAGTAGCTACTATAAAAGTTGTTGATTCTTCTTTACCAAAATCACAACCTTGAGCAAATACAAAGTTAAACATTTCAACATAATACCATCCATCTCCATATCCAGCACAAATACCATCACCATATTCATCTTTAATAGTAAAAGTAAGTTCTTCTCCTAATATAACACAAGTATCAGTTATATACGTATTTTCAGCATCTGTATATGGCCCGCCAAATACAATAGTATCACCTATTGCATTAGTAAGAGTCCAAGTTGTTTCTGAGCCATACTTATCTGTTGTTATAGTAATAACAATTCCTGTTTCGCCTCCTGGGCATTGTGCTTCTACAAAAAATGGAATAAAAAACAATACAATTAGTAAGAGTAAAAATTTTTTCATAAAGTAAATTTTAGGTAATTATACATAGGTTAAAAAAACAGTCCAATATAAAATATAAATGCCATGTAAACAATGATAAATAATAATATACAAGTTAACATGTTGAATTTGTGATTACTAGATGCACAAATCATTTCTGTTTAAAATTATTCTAAATATTTTATGTATTTTTAAATTCCATTTAATTAATCTATGAAAAGGTTTTATATATTATTTATCCTGATTTTTTTAACACAAGCGATTTATTCTCAACGGTTTGGTGGAGGTTTTCTTGCAGGATTATCGATGACACAACTCGATGGTGACAGTTGGGGAGGTTATCATAAGCAGGATTTACAGGAGGAATTTACACCTATACCAACCTGAACAAAAATATGGATATCCAACTGGAACTTCGCTACGTACAAAAAGGAAGCCAGTCAAACAGTGAAATACCTGAAGAATACTACCGATCGGAACTCAATTATATTGAAATTCCTTTGTTTTTAAAATATCATTTCCACTCAAAAATTTCTGCTGATATTGGTATTGCTTTCGGATTTTTACAAAAATCAACCGAAAACGATGGATATGGAGAATTACCTTCTGACTCTGAATTTAATAAAACCGAGTTATCTGGATTAATCGGGTTAGAATATCAACTTTGGAAACGAATAATATTTAATGCTCGTTTCAATTATTCCATTTTACCTGTAAGAGATCACCCGGGTGAACAAACTTATTATTTGAACAAAGGACAGTATAATAGTGTATTAACTTTTACTCTGTATTATCAGTTGGCAAATATTGGAAAATAAGTTTCTGACGCTAACAATAAGAAAAAAAATAGCATATTGTAGAAACAAAAAAAAGTAACTTATGATTAACTCCAGCCTTTAGGCTGGGGATAATGAAACAACCTAACAATTGGGCTTCAGCCCATAATATAAGAAAGTAATGGCATACGTTAGAATATGGGTACACACAGTTTGGGGAACAAAAAAGCACACTCCTTTTTTAACTTCTGAAAATAAACGCATTGTATTGCAGCATATTAATGAAAATGCATCAAATAAAAATATTTATATTGATTTTATGAACGATCATTTAGACCATATTCATTGTCTGATATCATTAAACCCAAAGCAATGTATTGCTGATGTAATTCAATTGATTAAAGGAGAATCATCCTTTTGGATAAATAAAAATAAAATCATAGTTAAAAATTTTGAGTGGTCTGATGAATATTATGCAGTATCGGTAAGCGAATCGCAAGTAAATACTGTTAGGGATTATATTAAACATCAGGAAGAACATCACAGAAAGAAGACATATGTGGAAGAGTATAACGAATTCATTGAAAAACACGGATTTATAAAGATGAAGGGCTAAAGCCCGTGAATTATGTTGTGGGTTATTCCCCAGCCTAAAGGCTAGGGTTAGTTTAAAAATGGTAATTTAATTTTATTTCACACAGTTAGTGGTAAAACCTAAAATAATGAAAAAACACAAAATTGTAATTGCTGTTACCGGTGCAAGTGGATCTATATACGCCAAGTTATTGTTTGACAAACTTAAAAACCTTGATTCCCAGATTCAGGAAATCGGAATTGTATTTTCAAAAAACGCCGAAGAAATATGGGAATATGAACTTGGAGACAAATCGTATTCAACATATCCATTCAAAAAATATTCTACAAACGATTTTTATGCACCTTTTGCTTCAGGATCGGCACAATTTGATACCATGATTATTTGTCCCTGTTCAATGGGAACATTAGGACGAATAGCCAATGGAACATCAGACGATTTAATTACCCGTGCTGCTGATGTATTATTAAAAGAACGTAAAAAACTTATTCTTGTACCACGCGAATTGCCTTACAGTCTTATTCATATACACAACATGAAATTGATAACCGAAGCAGGAGGAATCATTTGTCCGGCTTCACCATCGTTTTATAATAAACCAAAAACTATTGAAGATGCCGTTAATTCTGTTGTTAACAGGATTTTAGACCTTGCAGGATTTGAAATTGATTCGAAACGTTGGGGAGAATTGGAAAAGTAAAAAAGGTATAAAGGTATGGGGTATCGGGGTATATGGTATAAGGATTTTTCCTGTCATTCCCTATTTCCTTATACCTATATACCCTATAATTGACATTATGGTCAGACATTAATTAGCTACATGTAATAAGGAGTTGTAATGAAATAAACTTATCATTTTGATTTAAATATCCAATAACCAATACCCCATAATGAATGTCGAAATGGTTGCACTTCTTGGACATTCTGCTGTTCGATGTTGGATATTCAACATTTATTAAAAGTTAAAAATTGTAACTTTTATTTCTTTACGATGCTTAAGCCAAAAATTTTTAAGCAACTGCAAGCGCAGCAATACTCACTTTTGTATTTTTAATTTCCATTATAACATTTGCACAAGCTTCGAGAGTAGAACCTGTAGTAACAACATCATCAACCAGTAAAATATGTTTACCTTCCAACATTTCAGGGTTTGTAATCCGAAATATATTTTCCACATTTTTCCAGCGTTCGAAACGCGATTTACGGGTTTGTGTATCTGTTGCAACAGCACGTATTAATATATTGGTATCAATTTGTTTTTCTAAAGATTCGGACAACCCCATTGCCAACCAATCACTTTGATTGTACCCGCGCTTTTTTAATTTTTTTGGATGTAATGGAACAGGGATAATTATATCTACCTGATTAAAAACACTTTCTTTAATTTGAGAGCCAAACGATTTACCTAATTCAAAACCAATTTCTTTTAAACCGTTGTATTTAAACTTATGCATCATGTCCTGGTATTTACTTCCTTTATTAAAAAAGTAATACGCTGTTGCATATTCAATTTTTGTTCTACCCCAGAAAAGTTGAGAAACAGGATTGTCAATTTCTTTATGGTAGTTTGTTTTAGGCAGGTTATACAAGCATTTAGTACAAATAAGCTTTTCCTGATTAAGGAGATGCGTTTCGCAAGCAACACATAAATTGGGATAAAACAATTCGTAAAAACCAAGAATGTACTTTTTGAAAATATTCATAATACTATTCATATTCACCAGTGTCATATAAAAGGGACAGGACTAAAGTCCATTAGTAAATTAGACCTTTTAACCCCAGCCTTAAGGCTGGGGTTAGTCTTACACAAAATACAATTGGGCTTTAGCCCATAAATAAATTTCTAGTTCTTGCAATATTTATTTGTATTCACGAATTTAAAAAAATTATTTTAAACCTTCCCATTCGTTATGAAATTGATTTAAGAAAAGCTCCATAAATGCATGTCTGTTTTCGGCAATCTTCTTTCCTGTATTGGTATTCATACGATCTTTTAACAGCAATAGCTTTTCGTAAAAATGATTAATTGTTGTTCCGTTTGATTTCTTATATTGATCGAAATTCATATTTGAAACAGGTTTTATTCCGGGATTATACATTTCATTCCCTTTCCAACCACCAAAAGCAAATGTACGTGCTATACCTGTTGCTCCTATTGCATCTAAGCGATCGGCATCCTGAACAATTTGGCCTTCGAGTAACGCCATTTTATTATTCTCTCCTTCGCCTTTAAACGAAATAAGTTCAATAATGTAAATTACTTTTTGAATAACATCCGGAGCTACTTTTTGACTTTCAAGCCAGTCTGAAACTACTATTAAACCAGCACTTTCGTTTTTATTAAATTTCCAATCGGCAATATCGTGAAGTAAAGCAGCAAGATCAATAACAAACAAATCGCCGCCTTCAACAGCTTGGATTTTATGTGACATATTCCATACTCTGTAAATATGCCACCAATCGTGCCCGGAACTATCACCTTCAAGTTTACCTTTAACAAAACCTATGGTGTTTTCAATAACTTTTTGTGTATCCATAATTGATACCGATAAGTGTTTATAATTATCTTTTTGTTTCGTAAACTTACAAAAAGATTATAAACATATATCGGCATTTACCAATGATATTGTTCTAATGTGATTAAATCTTTTAGAACAAATCTTGGTATAAAATAAAAATACCCGCAAAAGCGGGTATTCTCAATAAATTTGTAAATCTATTATTCTCTTAATTTTTCTTCTTTTTGCCATACTACTTCTCTTCCTAACAACGAAAATCCAATAAAACCTTTAACCAACAATGTCTTTTCATCTCCTTCTTTGAAACGGATGAAACACTTGTAGGTTTTGCCATTTTTAGGATCGTAAATGGTTCCATCAACCCATTCTTTATCTTTGGCATTGTATTCAAATGATTTTAAAATTTGTAATCCAAGTACTGGTCTTTTTTTTAGTTTTTCATCTGAATTATTTTTGTCCAATTTTGCAGAACCATCTGTTTCATTTGGTGTTTTTAACCATTTAATATCACCATAATATTTTCCATCTTTTGCTTTAAAAATTTTAACCTGTGAATCACCATCTTGTGTTAACCAGTAACCAAGAAATTTATCTGCATCTTGTGCAAACAATTTTGGTGAAATAATAAATGCGAATAGAAATAAAAAAATTGAAATTTTTGTTTTCATATATTACTTTTTTGTTAGGTGAATAAAATGCAATATAAATTATTTTTTAATCAAAAACATAACCAAATACTTTTTGAATAATTGAACTCGCCCATTTGAATGGATCTTTACGAATATTTTTTTCTTCTTTTCCCACTCTGAAAAACAACTCATCAAGGGCAACCTCGGTTGAAAACTCTGCTAAATCGGTATTAATTGTTGATGGCAAACCTAATTGAGTATCTAAACTACTTGTAAGTGGGTTGCTATTAATTACTGATAGTAAACTATTGTAGTTTGTAGTAAACGTACTCCATATTTCGTTTGCAGAAGTATTTAAAACAAGATCTTTATCAAGCGATGTATTTATTTTTGGTGCATACAATGCCACAAGGTTGTCGAATGTTTTTAATTTTAAGTATTGAGTTGCCGCAGTAGAATCAAATTCAGAATATACTGCTTTAGTACCTGCGTCTTGTGGAACAACACCTTGTAAAATATCTAATCCCTGGCTAATTGTTAAACTAAAAATGGCATCTTTAAAAATTGGTGCTGCTTCTTTAGCTGCATCTTCGGCTGCGCGATTAACCGCCAAAATTACATCGTCAAATTTGTCATCTAACCCAACCTGTTCACTTAATAATTTAACAGTTGAATTACTGTTGATTTTAGAACGAATAAGCTCAACCTCATCGGGTAATTGAATTAAAGCCAGTAAAGGGCTTCCATTGTAATACCCATCGTTTGCAGACATTACTGTTGATGCTGTATCGGTTCCAATTTCGAGGGCAGTTTTTAAACCTTCAACTATTTCCGAACTACTTAATCCATTTTCTCCATCACCTAAAAGATCTTCCAACAGATCACAACTACTGAATATCAGTAGCGATAACATAATCACAATATATTTTTTCATTGGTTTAAATTTTATAGTTTAAATACAATTCAAAATCAAATTTGTTTTATTTAAATAACGCAAATTTATTTTACGAAGTTTATAAAAAATTGTTAGGTAAAGAGAATCGTTTCATTAAAAAATATGGTTTAGGAATTTAACTATTATTAATTTTTTCTTTCACTGCAACTTTTGTTCCTTTTTTTTCATCTAACAAAAACACAATTGAAAAATTCATTAAATCCAATTTAATGAACCATCAAGCAATAATTTTGTTATTTTTGTTTAATCTTATTATCTTGATTAAAAATATAAAAACATTATTTACTAACATAACTAAATTTTGAAATTATGAAAACAATTAAATTATTATTTTTTGCTTTTGCAGTTCTATCTGTAGGATTTTTCACTTCTTGCGAAGACGAGGAAGCAACTCCTCCAACCATTGAATTTGTTGCTGGTACCGACATTATTACTGCTGATGCTACAGTAGAAGTTGACCATGCATTTTCTTTTAAATGGATTGTTTCAAAAGGTTCTGCTGATTTAGAATCGTTTACAATCAGATTAACAAACAACGATCTTGATGGTTATCCAAAAACTGATATAGACGAAGACTTATATCAAGGTCAGGAATTTATTACTTTAGTAAGTACTGGAATTTATGCATATACATTTATTGCAACCGATAAAGATGGACAAACAGATACTAAAACAATAACTGTTACAGTTGTTGCTTCTTCAGGCCCAATAACAACTTACAATGATATAATACTAGGTTCATATAATGCTTCAGAAGGAAGTTCTTTTGCTTCAGTTAATGGAGTTGTTTATACTTCTGCTGATGCAGCAACAAATTCAGATAAAGTTGATTTTGTTTATTTCTATGGAGCTACAAATCATGCAACATTAGCCGCTCCTAGCACTACAGATGCCCAAGATATTTACCCTGGAATAGCAGGTTGGAATACTAAAAATGTTACTTTAATGGCTTTATCAACATTATCAGCATCAGAATTTGATGCAGCAACTACTGATGAAGAAATTGTTGCTGCTGCTGCAGAAAGTTTAACTACTGTTAAAAAAGTAAACGAATTAGCAGTTGGAAATGTAGTTGTATTTGAAACGGCTTCAACATCTGCTAATGCTTC
>MENE01000119.1:0-5358 GCA_001769005.1 Bacteroidetes bacterium GWA2_31_9b
CCTGTATTTGCATCAACCGACAAATAATATTTAGCTAATTTATTTAGTAAATCTGCTTTTTCAGCTTGATCAACTTTCTTAAGAATCAATTCAAGACTATCAATTTTTGATTGTTGCGATAATAGAGAATTTGCAAATGTGAAAATGACTATAAAAAGAATAAGAAAGCATTTACTATTTTTAATCATATCAATTAAATTCAGTAATTCAAGATTTTAAAATTGTGAGTATACTAATTAACTGTTTTTTCGTTAACAGGTATTGTAAAACTGAACTTACTTCCTTGGTTTAAAGTGCTTTCACACCAAATTTCTCCATTATTTTGCTGAATAAGTTCTTTGCAAAGTATTAATCCCAAACCTGTTCCTTGTTCATTTGCTGTTCCTTTAGTAGAATAGCTGAAATCGATTTTAAATAATTTGCTAATATTTTCGGGTTCTATCCCTTTACCATTATCTGAAACAGTTATAATTGCTTCATTGTTTTTAAGCATACACGATATTTTAATTTCTCCGTTAGGATGTGTAAACTTAATTGCATTATTAATTAAATTTCGTAATACGGTTGAAACAATATGTTTATCGGCAAATACTATTAAATCATCAGGAACTGTACTAAATATTTTAATATTTTTCTTTTCAGCAGAAATAAGTAAAAGAGATATGGTTTCGTCAAGAATTTCTGATAGAAATAATTTCTCAGGAGAATATTTAATATTTCCCAGTTGAGATTTTGACCATTGTAAAAGGTTTCCTAATAAATTAAATAAGTTTTGAGACGATTCGTATATAATTTTACTGTATTCTTTTATTTCTACTTTATTTAATTCGGAGTGTCTATTGTAAAGTGTTTCGGAAAATCCCAGTAAAGCTTGAAAAGGATTTTTTAAGTCGTGCGCAATTATTGAGAAAAACTTATCTTTTGTTGCGTTTAATTCTTTCAGGTTTTGTTCCGATGATGATAATTTATTATTCGCATCATTTAACTGATTATTCTTAGTTTCTAGTAATATATTAGTTCTTTTCTTTAATCTAAATCTACTAAAACTAATTAATGCAAGTGCAAGTATTAATACAGAAAATGCAACCCAATAATTTTTAATAATTTTTTGACGTTTTAATTCAGAAAATTGAAGTTCGTTATTCTTTTTGAGAAGTTCATTTTCTGATTCCAGATTTTCAGTTTCGTATTTAATTTTTGTTTCTGTAATTCTATTGTTGCTTTCTTTAGAAAAAATGCTGTCGTTAGTTGCAGCGTATAATTTGTAATATTCTAAAGCTTTTTGATAATTTCCTTGTTCTGAGTAAATAATATGTAAAAAATCATAGGCTTCAACCAGTAAATCTTTTGCATTTACTTGCTTCGAAATGTCAATAGAAGTAAATAAATTGTTTTTTGCTTCTGAATACTTTTTCTGACGCATATAAAGCTTAGCCAAATTGTTGTAATTGTTGGCAATATTATAATTATCCTTTAATTTCTTATTTATCTCAAGCGATTTTGTCAAGTATTCATATCCTTTTTTATATTCACCAATATCAAGATACGATAATCCAAGGTTATTTTGAGCAGTTGAAATGCCTTCTTCGTTATCAAGATTTATATTAATCTCTAATGATTTATTGTAATATTCTATTGCTTTTTCTTTATCTCCTTTTTGATCATATACTGTTCCAATGTTATTATAAACCATTGATAATCCATCTTGTAGGTTTAGTTTAATATCAAGTTCGAGTGATTTTTCGAAATATAGCAATGCTTTATCAACCTCATAATAACTCAGATAACAAATGCCAATATTATTATACATTGCCGAAAGTCCAGCTTCATCATTTATTTTCTTATATATCTCAAGAGCGTCAATATAATATTTTAATGCAGCATCATAACTGGTTATATCACTATAAATATTACCAATTGTATTGTATAATTTTGCTACAACTCCGGGTTTATTTAATTTCTTAACTACATCAAGCGCTATTAAATAATGTTCAAGTGATTTTTTGTAATTTTCCATTACAAGGTACGTTGCACCAATAGATCTATGGTAAGAAGCAATATTCGTTGAATCATTAAGTTCTTCACTTATTTTAAGTGCCTGATTATAATAGTCGAGTGTAGTTTGATAGTTTTCTTGATTTGAGTAAATATTCGCTATATTATTATAAATATCCGCGATTCCAGTTTTATCATCAGTTTCTTTTCGTATTGCTAATGCTTTTTGGTAAAATTCTAATGCCTTTTCGTATTGATTTTTATAAAAATATACACTCGCTATTCTATTGTATGATTCAGAAAGACTTTTATTGTCTTTAATAATATGCGAAAGATTTAATGCTTCGTTTGCATAGAAAAAGCTGCTATCGAGTGATAAATTCCAATAAAGCATCGACAATTCATTATAAATTTCGATTTGCTCTTTTTCAGATACTTTATTTATTTGCATCAACAAACTATCAATTACAGTCCTATTGTTTTGAGAATATATATTATTGCATATAAATACTAAAACAATTATTTGTAAAATTATGTATTTTATTTTGGTCATTTTAATGTTAACAATATGTATCTATTTTGGCTTAATTTACTAATAATTAATTAATATAAAAACAGTTTGTGTATTTATAATAGAATCTCGGTTTAGAAACTTAGTTTATTTTTTTACAATACTTTCAATCTCTGAATTATAAAGCCTTGTTATAATTCGATCGTTATTATTCACATCATTATTATTTCGAATAACTTGATCGTTTAAATATGTTATCGAAAATCCTCTTTTTAATATGGTTAATGGATCTAAAAAATGAGAACTGTTTTCAAAATTCAAAACTTTATACTTTGATGATTGCAAAAAGGTTTTAGTTTCTTGCCTGGTTTTTATAACAAATTGATTTATATGTTGATTTTTATGAATGATTATTTTTTGTAATTCAGTTTTTAAATTAGAAAATATTAAACGGATTTCTGTATTTGATTTGTGAAAATGCTTTGAAGTAATATGTTTTATATTGTGGGTTGTATTCAGGATTTTATTTTTCTCTTTATACAGTATATTTCTAATAAGTGGAACTATTAAGCCTTTTTTATAATCAATAATTTTATTTTGCTCGGATAAAATATTTAATAAGGATTGATATATTTCTGTTTTTAAATAATCAATATGGTCTTCGAAATTTTGATTGTAAGCATTAATGTATTCAGCAACAGCAGTAGGAGTTTTTAATTTGGTGTGGGCAACAATATCTGATACCGATTCATCTTTATCGTGACCTATTCCGGTTAAAATTGGGATTGGAAACTGAGCTATATTAGTAGCGAGTAAATAACTATTAAAACAATTCAAATCAGCTTGCGAACCTCCACCTCTTATTAGTACTACAATGTCAAAGAAATCTTCATATTTATATATCAATTCTAGTGATTTTATAATAGACTCCTCTGCCTGTACTCCCTGCATTATAGATGGGAATAGCTTTGTATAATATTTAAATTGGTTCTTGTTATTTATAAGTTGGTTAATGAAATCCTGGTAACCTGCAGCAGTATCTGATGAAATGATTGCAATTTTTTGAATCACTAACGGTAATTCAAGTTCCTTGTTCATATTTATTACACCTTCATTCTCAAGCCGCATAATTGTTTCTGCTTTCTTTTGTGCTAATTCTCCTAGTGTGTAATTTGGATCAATATCAGTAATGTTTAAACTTAATCCGAATACTTCGTGGAACTCAATTTTTGCACGAAAGAGAATTTTAATTCCTTGTGTAAGTTCTTGTCCTGTTGTGCTTTCGAAGTAAGGTTTTAATATGCGAAAAGTAAATGCCCATATAGTTGCACGATTGCGTGCAATAATATTTTCGTTTATAAGGTCTTTTTCAATTAATTCTAAATAGCAATGACCATTTCTATTAATTTTAATTTCACTTATCTCAGCTATAACCCAAATGGATTCAGGAAAATTAACATTAATTTTTTCCTGAATCTGTTTGTTAAGTTCAAGTAATGAAATCTTTTGATTCATTTTTCTAATTTATTTTGCTTACTCTTTTCTGAATTGAAGTAACTCCATTGCTTATTGAAACAATGTATATGCCATAAGGTAAGTTGTTTATAGAATATATACGAATTAAACCGGTTTCTGTAATGTCATTTATTTCTTTAACATATACTAATTGTTGTAAAACGTTATAGATCTTAATAGTAATCTTTTCAATTTTGTTGGGAATAAATATATTTAATTCAGAATTAAATGGATTAGGATAAATATTTACATTCAGAATAGGTTCATCTAGCAATGGAACAGAAGTAATATTTGCTGCTTTAGCAAAATCTGGTATTCCGTAACCTAATTGGTTATCAGGTGTTGAATATTGATGTGCACTTTGTTCAATTAAATCGATAATTTCCATATTCGTTAAATTTGGAAGAGCTTGCCATAAGCAAGCTGCAAGCCCAGAAATAATTGGAGCTGAGAACGAAGTTCCATTTCCTCTTGCAATATCACCTGTAATATCCTGAAAAATGGTTTGATATCCCATGGCTGCAATATTTGGTTTTATTCTACCATCGGATGTTGGCCCCTGACTGCTAAAACTAGCATATCCGGCATAAGCATCAACAGCCCCAACAGTTAAAACACTATCTGCATCGGCAGGTGCAGATATGTATTTCCAATCATCATCACCTGAATTTCCTGCACTTACAACAACAAGAATTCCTTTTGAAGCTGCAATATCTGCAGCCCTTGAAATAAATGCTGTATTGCCATCCATATTGCTGTATGTATAGTTTTGTGAAGGATCATCAAATTCGGTATAACCAAGTGATGTATTAATAATATCTGCGCCTGCACTATCGGCAAATTCAGCTGCAGAAGCCCAGTTGTCTTCTTCAATAGTATATTCAGAATCAGCATCTTCAGAGCGTAACAATAAGAAGTTGGCTTTTGGAGCAGTACCAATTAATTTCCCCGGCAAATTTCCTCCAATTATTGATAGAACTTTCATTCCATGACTGTGATCTGAATATATTTCGGTATTTCTGTTTACAAAATCAAATGTTCCTACAATCTGATTGTTATAAAACAAACTATCGAATGCTGGCAGAATATCAACATTGTAAAATCCTGCATCAATAACCGCAATAGTAATTCCTTGTCCCTGAAAATTATGCTGATGCAAAACCTGTCCACTTAACATACTTATCTGAACACCCGATTCGCCATAATTTAATACATTTTCGGAATCAGGGCTTTTTATTTTATTTACTAATGAGAAATCAATAGTTGGCATTAAATCAATTTTATGTACAGATTTTATAAATCCGATGTTATCTAAAGTATCTATTAATTCCTGATCT
>MENE01000119.1:5376-13558 GCA_001769005.1 Bacteroidetes bacterium GWA2_31_9b
GAATTCATCCATTTCGATTTATTAAGAATAATTAACCCAAATGATTTTAAACTATCAATATAAAAATCAGAAACAGGTAAATCATTTTCAGTTATTTCAATATCCTGATTTATTCTTCTATTTATTGCTTTTTCAGAAAGAAATTGTTCAGGATTGCTTATTGAATAAGAATTATTGTTTTTATCAGTCAAAAAAATACGGTACTTGTTAGGAGCAACTTGAGCATTCACCTGAAAAAATATTATAATCGATAAGAATATAAAAACTAAACCTTTAATCATGTTATTAATTTATTTCGAGTCTAAAATGAGTAACAAGTATCAATTATTGAATAATTACATGGGTGGATTATTTTTATATGTTTCTTCTGATGGATCAGAATACAAACCTTTATTTTTTTCAAGTTGATCAATTTCGTATTGTTCAAGTTTGTCAAGTTCTTCCTGATTTTCAGCTACTCCATCAATATAGTTTATTCTTTGTTTTTCTCTTCCTGTTTCGTCATAAATAATCCATATTCCATCACGAAGATTATTTTTATAAACTCCTGTAATTATAGGTTTATTATCTATTGTATAAGAAGCATATATTCCATTGAGTATTCCATTTACATAGGTTGAACGAATCATAACATTTCCATTTTCGTAGTATCTTAAATGTTTTCCATCTTCTAAACCATTTATCCATTCAAATTTTTCAAATACTTTACCTGTATTATAATACTTTATTTCAGTTCCGGTCTTAATGTCCGATAAAAAAGGTACGCAATTCAATAATGTTCCTTCTTCTGAATAATAATTCCAAATACTGTCTTTTAACTTCCCAATATAGTATCCTTCAGCTTGTTTGTTTTTATTAGGATAATAAAATATTGAAAAAATTTTATCCGAACCTGTTTTATAATTCATCTTTACAAGTAAATATCCTTCAGGAGTATATCTTATGAATTCTCCAACAGGATTATTATTAACGAATTTACCTGTGTACTGAATTTTTCCATTTGGATAAGATTTTTTCCAAAAACCTTGTTTTAAACCATTTTTGTCAGTTTGATTAAATATGGTGTCATTATTCTGTGCATATTGAATGAAAGGAATAATTACGAAGAGCAATAAAAGTAAAATTTTTTGTTTCATATGGCGTGTTTTTACAAATGTAAGAATATTTAATAAATGGTAGATTACATAAAATGATTGAAAATAAAAAAGAGCTGAGTCTTTATAAGAAACAGCTCTTAATGTTTTATTGAGATTTGTTATTTTACTTCTTCGAAATCAACATCTGTAACTTCTCCATCTGTTTTTTTATCAGATGGTTGTTGTTCCTGATTATGTGATGCTTCTTGTTGAGCCCCACCTTGTTGACTCGCTTTATACATTTCTTCTGAAGCAACTTGCCAGGCATTGTTTAATTCCTGAGTTTTAGCATCAATAGAAGCTATATCTTGTTGCTTATGAGCTTCTTTTAAATCGGCTAATGCTTTTTCAATATTTGCTTTTTTATCTGCAGAAAGTTTATCACCAAACTCTTTAAGTTGTTTTTCAGTTGAAAAGATTAAGCTATCAGCAGTATTCAATTTATCAACTTTTTCACGTTCTTTTTTATCAGTTTCTTCGTTTGCTTTAGCTTCATCACGCATACGTTTAATTTCTTCGTCTGTTAAACCCGACGATGATTCAATACGAATACTTTGTTCTTTATTTGTTGCTTTATCTTTTGCTGTAACATGGATAATACCGTTAGCATCGATATCAAAAGCAACTTCAACTTGAGGAATGCCACGTGGGGCAGGTGGAATACCATCTAAATGGAATCTGCCAATTGTTTTATTTCCTGCAGCCATTGGTCTTTCTCCTTGTAAAACATGAATTTCAACTGAAGGCTGATTGTCTGATGCTGTTGTAAATGTTTCTGCTTTTTTTGTTGGTATAGTTGTATTTGCATCTATTAGTTTGGTAAATACTCCACCCATAGTTTCAATACCTAAAGAAAGAGGAGTAACATCAAGCAATAACACATCTTTTACATCGCCGGTTAAAACACCACCCTGTATAGCAGCACCAACCGCAACAACTTCGTCAGGATTTACTCCTTTTGAAGGTTTTTTTCCAAAAAATTTCTCAACAACTTCCTGAATCGCAGGTATTCTTGTTGATCCACCAACTAAAATTACTTCGTCAATATCTTTTAACTGAAATCCTGAATCTTTTAAAGCTTTTTTACATGGTTCAAGTGTAGCCTGAATCAAATGATCGCACAATTGTTCAAATTTTGCTTTTGTAAGTGTTTTTACAAGGTGCTTTGGAATACCATCAACAGGCATAATGTATGGAAGATTGATTTCTGTTGATGATGAACTTGACAATTCGATTTTTGCTTTTTCGGCAGCTTCTTTTAAACGTTGAAGAGCCATTGGATCTTTTCTTAAATCAATGCCTTCGTCATTCTTAAATTCATCAGCAAGCCAGTTTATCAATACATCATCAAAATCATCACCACCAAGGTGTGTATTACCATTTGTTGATTTTACTTCAAAAACCCCATCTCCTAATTCTAGTATTGAAATATCAAATGTACCTCCACCTAAGTCGAAAACAGCAATTTTAATTTCACGATCTTTTTTATCTAAGCCATATGCAAGAGCTGCAGCTGTAGGTTCATTGATAATACGTTTTACTTTTAAACCTGCAATCTCACCCGCTTCTTTTGTGGCCTGACGTTGTGAGTCGCTAAAATAAGCTGGTACTGTGATAACAGCTTCAGTTACTTCGTGTCCTAAATAATCTTCAGCAGTTTTTTTCATTTTCTGAAGTACCATTGCTGATATTTCCTGTGGTGAATATTGCCTGTCGTCAATCTGAACTCGAGGAGTATTATTATCTCCTTTAATAACTTTAAAAGAAACACGATTAATTTCTTTTTGAACTTTATCGTAAGTTTCCCCCATAAATCGTTTTATTGAAGAAACAGTTTTTGTTGAATTAGTAATAGCCTGACGTTTTGCAGGATCTCCAACTTTTCGTTCACCGTTTTCTATAAATGCAACAATAGAAGGTGTTGTTCGCTTACCTTCGCTATTAGGAATTACAACAGGTTCATTACCTTCCATTACTGAAACACATGAGTTTGTTGTTCCTAAATCGATTCCAATTATTTTTGCCATTTTTTATATGTATTATGTTTTGTAATATTTTTTTTCATATTAGATGTTATGATATTCAATGATTATGCCATACAATATGTAAGCTGACATTTTGCTAAAATGACATTTTAAGTGTAATCAGGTTGATAAACTAGTCAGGTTGAATGACAAAAAGACAGTATTTGCGAAATTGGAATAATTCAGAAACCAAATGATATAAATAAACTAATTAATTTTTGAGTTTATGATTTGTATTATTTGTAGTTTTGTTCGAAATATTTAATTCTGCGAATTATGTCAGTACATCAAAAAATTAAACGAGTAACCACGCATGTTTTATCTGAAATGAAATTACGTGGTGAGAAAATAGCAATGCTAACTGCTTATGATTTTTCTATGGCACGTATTCTTGATCATGCTGAAATTGATATAATTTTAGTTGGTGATTCTGCTTCAAATGTAATGGCGGGAAACGAAACTACATTACCAATAACTATGGATGAAATGATTTATCATGCAAAGTCAGTTGTTCGTGGTGTCACTAGAGCATTAGTTGTTGTTGACTTACCATTTGGATCTTATCAGGGAAATTCAAAAGAAGCCTTAACCAGTGCAATTCGAATTATGAAAGAAACTGGTGGACATGCAGTAAAAATTGAAGGGGGAAAAGAAATTCTTGAATCTGTAAATCGGATTTTATCTGCAGGAATACCAGTTATGGGTCACTTAGGTTTAACACCTCAATCTATTCATAAATTCGGAACGTATGTTGTTCGTGCACGTGAAGAAGCAGAAGCACAAAAATTAATCGAAGATGCTCATATACTTGAAGATGCTGGCTGTTTTGCTATTGTTCTTGAGAAAATTCCGGCTACTCTTGCAGCAAAAGTAGCCAAAGAGTTAACTATTCCAATTATTGGTATTGGTGCAGGACACGAAGTTGATGGTCAAGTTCTAGTTTTACACGATATGCTTGGGATTACACAAGAGTTCTCTCCCAGGTTTTTACGACGTTATCATAATCTATTCGAAGAAATTAATGGTTCGGTAAAAGCATATATAAAGGATGTGAAAACACTTGATTTCCCTAACGAAAAAGAGCAGTATTAAAATATAAAAAATATTCCGGTGAAAGCAGGAATTACTAGTTAAAAAAAACATGGAAATTCTTTTCGAAGACAATCATTTAATTGCTGTAAATAAATCGAACACAGATATTGTTCAGGTTGATAAAACAGGTGATTTATCGCTTGAAGATAAAGTAAAGCTTTATATAAAAGAGAAATACAATAAACCAGGCGATGTATTTTTAGGAGTTGCTCACCGTATCGACAGGCCGGTTAGTGGAGCTGTTTTATTTGCCCGTACATCAAAAGCTTTATTAAGGCTAAATGAAATGTTTCAAAAAAAAGAGGTTAAGAAAATTTATTGGGCAATTGTTAAAGAAAAACCTCGAGAAACATCAGAAACATTAAAACATTATATCGTAAGAAATCAAATAAAAAATAAATCTTTTGCAAATGATAAGGATGTAAAAGATTCAAAAGAAGCAAGCCTTACTTACAATTTAATAGCAAGTGCTGAAAATTATTATTTGCTGGAAATTGATTTACATACTGGTCGTCACCATCAGATTCGTTGTCAGTTAGCAAAAATAGGTTGTCCTATAAAAGGTGACTTGAAATATGGGTTTCCGCGTTCAAATCCCGATGGCGGAATAAGTTTACATTCCCGAAAGATTGAATTTATTCATCCAGTTACAAAACAACAGATTACTATTGTTGCTCACCCTCCAAAAGATGCATTATGGGATTATTTTCTAAATCTGGTTAAATAGTTTCAAAAGAAAGTAAAACATATAGATATTGAAAAAAATGCCTATTTTTGAAAATTCAAAAAAATGATTTTTCTGATAATCCAATATTTATGCTAGAGTTTTTAAATAAGCCATATCCATTCAATGATGATTTAAAGCATAATAGTAAAATTATTTTTTTTATTAGTATTGGTGTACTTGTATTTTTATATCTTTTCCAACCTCTTGATGTTAGCACACTTGAAAACAAGCAAAGATTTTATGTAGTAATTGGATTGGGAGTAGTTACATTTTTGACATTAAGTTTGAATTTATTGATGTTACCAAGTTTAATGCCTAAAATATTTCTAAAAAGAATATGGAATATAAAAAAAGAGATAATTTGGAATATTTGGATATTAACGACTATATCAGTTGGGTATTATCTTTATTACAAAGCACTTGGCATTTTTAGTATCGATTTTTATATGATTGTTAAGTTAATTCTTATTGCAATCGTACCAATTACAGGTCTAATAACTATTAATCAGAATAGGATGTTACGATCGTACCTTAAATTAGCAAATGGAATAAATAAAAAGTTAAAAGATAATAAATCGATACAAGATCAACTTATTCATTTTAAATCGGATTATACGAAAGATAGCCTTTCAATAAAAGTAAGTTTATTATTATTTATTCGCGCAGCAAATAATTATATCGAAGTTTTCTGGAAAGAAGGTGAATTGGTAAAAAGTCAAATGATTCGAACCAGTTTGAAAAAGGCTGAAGAAATACTGAATGACTATAAATTTGTTTTTAAATGCCACCGTTCATTTATGGTAAATATTAATTATATTGATAAAATTGAAGGCACGATACAAGGTTATAAATTATACTTTGATAAAGTAGGTTTTTCAATTCCGGTATCTAAAAATTTCGCGTATAAACTAAAAGACATTATTTAATTCACGTCTGGAATGTTATTATTTCGCCCCTGAATATAAAATTTTCATCCCTGATTTAATTTTTTCATCCCTAACTCGCTTGCTTAATACCTATTTTTTCTTTTGGCTGTACAATGAGCTTATTTTTGCCAAATAGAAATTAATAAAAGAAGCAATGAAACCATTAAAAATTGGTAATATTCAAGTAAAACTACCTATTATTCAGGGTGGAATGGGAGTTGGAATTTCTTTATCAGGGTTAGCGTCTGCTGTAGCAAACGCAGGAGGTATTGGAGTAATTTCTGCCGTTGCAATTGGAATGACAGAACCTGATTATATGAAAAATTTTAGGGAAGCTAACAAAAGAGCATTGCGAAAAGAAATTCAAAAAGCCAGAAGCCTCACTGATGGTGTATTGGGAGTTAATTTAATGGTTGCTGTAACCGATTATGAAGAACTTTTAACTGTTGCATTAGAAGAAAAAATTGATGTTATTATACTTGGAGCAGGCTTACCTTTAAAAATGCCAAAATATGTTACTGATAATGGTTTTGAAAACATTCACACCAAGTTTATACCTAAAGTATCATCAGCAAAAGCTGCAAAAGTAATTTTCTCTTTCTGGGCAAAAAATTTCAATCATGTTCCTGATGCAGTTGTGGTTGAAGGACCAATGGCCGGGGGGCATTTAGGATTTAAAAAAGATGATTTAAAAAATGACGTTGTTCCTTTATCTGAGTTAGTGGAAGAAACAGTTAATGAAATTAGTTTTTTCGAAAAAGAATTTAATAAAGAAATTCCTGTAATTGCTGGTGGTGGTATATATACAGGTAAAGATATGTATAAAATAATGCAGCATGGAGCAAAAGGTGTTAAAATGGGTAGCCGTTTTGTAACTACTAATGAATGTGATGCATCTATCAAGTTTAAAGAAACTTATATTAATGCCAAAGAAGAAGATATTATAATAATTAATAGCCCCGTAGGATTGCCAGGGAGAGCTATACGTAATAATTTTGTGAATCAAATAAGTGAAGGAAATACAAAACCATTTAAATGTGCCTGGAAATGTTTAAAATCATGCGATTTTAGAACAGCTCCATATTGTATTGCACAGGCACTTTTTAATGCTGCTCGTGGAAATATGGAAGAAGGTTTTGCTTTTGCTGGATCGAAAGCTTATATGGCCAAAAAAATCCAGTCTGTATCCGATGTGGTTTTAGAATTAAAGATTGATTATTATAAAATGAAATACTCTGAGTATATCAGAAATTATTTAGGTGAAAATATGATTTCTCCAAAAATTAATTTTGAAGAATTAATTCCTACTTTGCCTAGAATTAAATTAGCATAAAAATCAGAAAAAAATAAATACAAGCCCGAAATTAATTTTTTGGGCTTTTTTATATTTAATCAACGACTTACTTAATCGTATTCTCATTTTTTTATTTTCTTAAGAATTGAAAATCGAATTTTATAATTTCAAAATTAGGGATGAACTTTTAATTTACTTATTTGTACTATTTATATTGACTTATTAATTTACATAATTATGAATGATAAAATTGACCACTCAGAGGTATTTGATTTTGCTCAAAAAGCAGACTATTCAAGTGATAGCATTGTAAGTAAACGAATAATTCAAAAACCGGTTGGAAATGTAACACTTTTTGCTTTCGATAAAGGTCAGGAACTTAGCGAGCATTCTGCTCCATTTGATGCAATAGTTCAGGTTTTAGAAGGAAACGCACAAATCATAATTAATAAAATAGCTTATGAACTCAAACAAGGGCAATCAATTATTATGCCTGCAAATTTTACACATGCTGTTAAAGCAACATCAAAGTTTAAAATGCTATTAACTATGATTAAAGAATAAAAGCAGTGACTTCTGATCATGTTTTAAATAATAAGATAAATACAATATTGATTTTTAATATTGTATTTATCTTTATTAGAAATGATATCTGAAATTTATTTTCTATTCAACCGCAACTTTTACAACAATTTTAATTACTTCTTCAGGTTTGTCAATTAATAATCCAGGCATATGAATGTCGTGAGGAAAGAATACGGTGAAGTGATTTTTTTCAACATCAACAAAATTTAATTTACCTGAGTGTTTTTGAAGATCCTTTTCTGAATCGTACTGTTCATGGGCGAAATTGTCGAAATGCCCGAACCCCATACGCTCTTTCCCTGAAATAACTAGCTGAATGTCGATATATTTTTTGTGACTTTCTGAAAAACTATCGTCAATACTCTTAGAAAAATAAGTATTAATAAGTACAAATAATT
>MENE01000119.1:13586-21196 GCA_001769005.1 Bacteroidetes bacterium GWA2_31_9b
TTGTAATTTAGTATTATCGTTCTTTAAAATATACTCAAAAGCAGTCTTGAATAATGGATGTAAACTATAATATTTTTCAGCTTGATTAATGTGATCGTATATCATTTTTTTAAGTTTTAAGAAATCAAATTTAGATTAATTTCAATTTTAAGAATGAATTTTGTAGTAATTTATGAACAAAAATTAGTTAAAGCGCACATATATAGCGTCTTAAATGATGCAAAATGGTTAATAATATTTGAGCATTTAATGCAGATTTAAGTACATTGAATTGATAAAATACATAACATTGTATATAGAATTTATAAGCAATATTTAAGCTTGTAAATAAAAATAAATATGAGAATTAATAATCAAATAGTAATAATTAAAACATTAAATGAATTCAGAAAAAATGAATGCAGAATCCTCTATTTCATATGAGGAAGCAAATGGAGAACCTCCGAGTGGTGGGTTACACTATTTGCAAAATGTAAATTTAAAACTCACTTCTGAAAAACAGAACAAACCGGATTTCCCCGTAAATGAACAATCTCTCCGATTTCTTCATGAAAATTTTCCCGGAACATCAATTAGCGAATGGAATAACTGGCGTTGGCAAATCCAAAATAGCTATACAAGTTATTCGCAGCTAAAAACAATTTTACACTTATCGGATGATGAAGTAAAACCAACAGATAATGGTTTTAATCTTCCTATTCGTATAACTCCTTATTATGCTAGTTTACTTAATCCTTGTGATCCATCACAAGCATTAAGGAAAACTGTTGTTCCGGTATTTGATGAGCTGATAACATCTACCGATGAAAAAGCTGATCCACTGGGAGAAGAAAATTACAGCCCTGTAAATCACATTGTTCATAGATATCCCGACAGAGTGTTGTTTCTTGTAACAGGATTCTGTTCAACATATTGCCGTTATTGTACCCGATCGCATATGGTATCTAAAAAAGATAAATGCCATTCAAGTATTAGCGAATGGGATAAAGCAATTGATTATATCCGAAATAATAAACAAGTTCGAGATGTACTTATCTCGGGTGGCGATCCATTAACATTGTCAGATGCACGATTAGAATATTTACTTTCAAAATTACGTGCAATTGAGCATGTTGAAATTATTCGTATTGGAACTAAAGTGCCTGTTGTTTTACCTCAGAGAATAACACCTGTACTTATTAAAATACTTAAAAAGTATCATCCATTATTTATAAGTATTCATTTTACACATCCTGATGAGTTAACTCCGGAAACTCATTTTGCATGTACAAGACTTGCTGATGCAGGTATTCCTCTAGGTAGCCAAAGTGTACTTCTAAAAGGTGTTAATGATGATGTTGAAATATTTAAGGAATTAAATCACAAATTGCTTAAAGCGAGAGTTAGACCTTATTATATTTATCAGTGTGACCCAATTCCTGGTTCTGATCATTTCAGAACTCCTGTTTCAAAAGGATTGGAAATAATTCAAGGTTTACGTGGATTTACTTCTGGGTACGCTATTCCTCATTATGTTATTGATGCTCCTGGTGGTGGAGGAAAGATTCCATTATTGCCTGAGTATTTGCAAAGCATTGATGACGAACAGGTTGTTTTAAAGAATTACGAAGGAAAAACTTTTTATTATCCAAATAAAAAAGGATAGAATATCTGATTTTAAATTTTTACTTAAATTGCTTCCCGATAGATTTACTTTCGGGAAGTTTTTAACATAATAAACGAAAATGAAAATAGGAATAACCTACGATTTACAAAGTGATTATTTAAAAGAGGGTTTTACAAAGGAAGAAGCCGCTGAATTCGATAAGGAAGATACAATTGATGCAATTGAAAATACCCTTAAAGAAATCGGGTTTGAAACAATTCGCATTGGGAATGTAAAAGAACTTACACGCAGATTGGCTCATGGTGATACATGGGATTTGGTTTTTAATATCTGTGAAGGAATGTATGGTGTTGGGCGCGAAGCTCAAGTGCCCGCTTTACTTGATGCTTGGAAAATACCCTATGTTTTTTCAGGTCCACTGACTCTTGCTTTAACACTCGACAAAGCAACTACAAAACGAGTTATTCGTGATGCAGGTGTTCCTACAGCTCCGTTTTTTGTTGTTGAAAAAAACGAAGATGTTGACAAAGTAAATATTCAATATCCATTATTTGCAAAACCTGTTGCTGAAGGAACTGGAAAAGGTATTTATGCAGGTTCTGTAATTAATAATATTGAGCAGTTAAGAGAACGATGTAATTTATTGTTATCAAAATTTAATCAACCGGTATTAGTCGAGAAATATTTATCTGGGCGTGAATTTACTGTTGGAATTGTTGGTTCAGGAGTAAATGCAAAAGTTGTTGGGGCAATGGAAATAATATTGAATAACAAAGCAGAACAAGGTGTATATTCTTTTCACAATAAAGACAATTATCTAGAATTGGTCGATTATCATTTGGCAACTGGTAAAATTGCCGAAGAATGTGAAAAAGTAGCTCTTGATTCATGGAGGGTTTTAAATTGCATTGATGGTGGAAGAGTTGATGTTAGATATGATGATAACAATATATGTAATTTTATTGAAGTAAATCCATTGGCGGGAATGCATCCGGTACATTCTGATTTACCAATTCTGTCGCGATTAAATGGAATTAATTATAATCAATTATTTCAAATGATTATGAATTCTGCAATTGAGAGATTAAAATCAGAAGGAAAGATTTAAAATTAAAAAAACATGAAAAAAGCACTAATTATTCATAACAGAATTTCAGAAAATGCATTACAAGACGAATTAGATGTTTTAGATCAGGTTGGTGTTGTTGAAAAAGCATTTACTGATTTAGGATATGAAACTTTTCGAGATGACTTTGATTTGAATATGCAACGAGTTAAAGATTCAATTCAGAAAATAGATCCGCATTTTATTTTCAATCTTGTAGAAACAGTTGATGGGAAAGGTAATTTAAGCTTTATGGCTCCTGCATTATTCGAAAATATGAATATACCCTTTTCCGGATCAGGTTCTTTTGCAATGTATGTTACATCAAATAAGGTGCTTACTAAAGAATCGTTTATAAATTCAGGAATTCCTACAGGAGAATGGTTTTCGGCTAACGAACTAAATAAATTAAATCCAGCAAAGAGATACATAGTGAAACCTCTTGGTGAAGACGGTTCTGTTGGTATTTCGGAAGAAGGTGTTTTTGAAGGTAATGATCCAAAAATTAAAGATTTTTTAAAAAACAATAATCCAAACGAATTTTTTATAGAAGAATACATTCACGGTCGTGAATTTAACATTTCAGTTATTGGTGGTAAAAATGGAGGATGTGTTTTACCTCCTGCAGAAATTCGTTTTATCGATTTTCCTGAAGGCAAACCTCATGTACTTGGATATAAATCGAAATGGGATGAAGATTCGTTCGAATATAAAAACACAGTTCGTACCTTCGATTTTCCTGAAAGTGATAAAGAATTACTCGAAAAAGTAAAGCAAATAAGTTTAAATTGCTGGAATAAATTTAATTTAAAAGGATATGTTCGTGTTGATATCCGATTAGATGAAAAAAACAATCCTTATGTACTTGAGATTAATGCGAACCCTTGCATTTCTCCTGATGCAGGTTTCTATGCAGCTTGCAAACAAGCAGGTTTAAAGTTTACTGATGTTATTTCAGAAATTATACATGACGCACAACGATGAAAAATGAAATTAATTTTAGAACCGATGTTAAAGCTTTCGATATTAAAGCTGTTGGGGATATTGTAAAATCTACCAAATTTTTTAATGAGGAAGAAATTCAGGTTGCAATGGAATTGGTTGAAGAACGAGTTGAAAAAGGCGAAGAAAGCGGTTATGAATTTATTTTTGCCGAAATAAATAACAATGTGGTTGGATATACTTGTTATGGGCGAATACCATGTACAAAACATAGCTTTGATATGTACTGGATTGCTACACATCAGGATTTTCAAGGATTAGGTATTGGAAAAAAACTTATTGATGAAACAGAAAAAGCAATAAAAAATCTTGGTGGACATGGAATATATGTAGAAACATCCACAAAAGATCAGTATCATCCAACACGATCGTTTTACCTAAAAATGAATTATTTACAGAAGGCCGTTTTTGAAGATTTCTATGATAAGAATGATGGTAAAGTGGTGTATATCAAATATATTTAAGGTATTTTAAAAAACACATCAACTTATTTTGATATATAATTAAATACTTTTTACTTTGACACTCCAAAATATTGGTGTGTTTTTTTATGGAAAATATTAAAGGTTTAGCACATATTGGAATACTAACTTCAGATGCAGAAAAATCTAAAGATTTTTATGTTAATAACCTTGGATTTATGTTCGACTATGAAACAATTCTTCATAAGACTGATGGTAGTTCAAAAAAACTGTTATTTGTAAAATTGAATAATGTAATGCTCGAATTTATTGAATCGTCGGATAAAACAAACCCAATTTGTAATTCAGGGGTAATTGATCATATATCATTTGAAGTTAAAAATATTGATAAAATATGTGAGCAATTGATTCAAAAAGGTATTGTATTTAAAACACCTCAACCTATTAAATTACCAGATGTTTATAATGGTGCAAAGATTATTTTTCTTGAAGGGCCAAATGGAGAGACTCTTGAGCTTTTTGAATACATACTAACATAAAAAATATGAATGAAGGATTAAACTATTAACTAAAATAAGAATCAAACAAATTAAATTTAATATTAACTAAATTCTGAACATCGTGAAAAAATATCTTTTAATTGTTTTATCAATAGGAGTATTATTTAGCTCTTGTACAAAAAAAGTAAATGAAAATTCAAATCCATTACTAGCAAAATATGATACTCCATTTGAAGTACCACCTTTTGAGAAAATAAAAACAGAACATTTTGCACCTGCTTTCGATTCAGCAATGGTATTGCATAAAGCTGAGATGGAAGCTATAATGACAAATCCAGAAGAACCAACTTTCGAAAATACAATTGAAGCATCGTTCTATGCTGGCGAATTATTAGGCAAAGTTGCATCTGTTTTTGGAACTTTCAATAGTGTAAATATTTCAGATTCTCTTCAAATGCTAGCTCAGGAGATTTATCCAAAATTATCTACTCATAGCGATGAAATAAGTCTTGATCTTCGTTTCTGGGAGAGAGTTAAAATTGTTTATGCAAATAAAGAGAAATTTAATTTAAATGCCGAACAAGCATTTTTGCTTGAAAGCGTTTATAAAGGATTTGTTCGCAATGGAGCTAATTTACCTGAAGACAAAAAAGAAGAATTAATGAAAATTAATCAGGAATTATCAACAATAGCCTTAACTGCAGAACAAAATATTTTAAGCGAAGTAAACCAATATAAACTTGTTATTGATAATGAAAAAGATTTGGCTGGTTTACCAGAATCATCAATTCAAGCTGCTGCTGAAGAAGCTATAAATGATAGTTTAACAGGCAAATGGGTATTTACATTAAATAAACCAAGTTTAATTCCATTCTTAAATTATGCTGAGAATAGAGATTTAAGAAGAGATATTTACAATGCTTACGTTAATCAGGGAAATAATAATGATGATAAAGACAATAAGGCTTTAATGGCCCAAATGATTAATTTAAGAGTTAAAAGAGCAAAACTTTTAGGTTATGATTCACATGCTGCTTATAAAATTGAAGGCCGTATGGCTCAAAATCCTGATAGAGCTATTGAATTACTTACAAAACTTTGGGGTGGCATTTTACCCAAAGTTCAACAAGAAAGAAACGACCTACAGTCAGTTATTTCTAAAGAAGGTGGAAATTTTAAATTAGAACCTTCCGATTGGTTTTATTATACAGAAAAACTTAGAAAAGAAAAATACAATATTGATGAAAGCGAAGTTCGTCCTTATTTTAAACTGGAGAATGTACGCGAAGGCGCATTTTCAGTTGCGAATAAACTATATGGAATTACATTTACCGAAATAAATAATGTACCACTTCCAAATCCAGAAGCTACTGCTTTTGAAGTTAAAGAAGCTGATGGAACATTTATAGGATTATTATTTACCGATTTTCATCCACGTGCAAGTAAAAGGGGTGGTGCATGGTGCGGTAGTTTCAGAGATCACAGTATTACAAAAGAAGGCAAAGAAATTAAACCTTTGGTAACATTGGTTTGTAATTTTACCCGTCCAAGTGGCGATACACCTGCTCTATTAAGTGTTGATGAAGTTGAAACTTTATTTCATGAGTTTGGACATGCGCTTGATGGATTATTTGCAAAAACTTCATATCCTGCAAGTGATATAGCATGGGATTTTGTTGAATTACCATCACAAATTATGGAACATTGGGCTTATGAACCTGAAGTGTTAAAAATGTATGCCCATCATTACCAAACAGGTGAAGTTATTCCTGAAGAACTAATAACAAAACTAAAAGAAAGCGGAAACTTTAATCAAGGCTTTGCTTTAACAGAAGTATTAGCTGCTTCGTTATTAGATTTAAAATTGCATGCCCTTACAGAACCAGTTGAAAACTTAAACGTAATGGATTTTGAAAAAGAATATCTTAATAGTATTGGTTTAATACCTGAGATTTATTCTCGTTACAGAAGTACATATTTCCGTCATATAATGGGTGGATATGATGCAGGTTATTATGCATACACATGGGCAAGTGTTTTAGACAACGATGCATTTGAAGCATTTAAAGAAACAAGTTTGTTTGATCAAACAACAGCAAAATCATTTAGAGAAAATGTTTTAGCAATGAATGGAATTAAAGACGCTATGGAAATGTTTGTTGCATTTAGAGGACGTGAACCAAAAATTGATGCATTATTAAAAAACTATGGGATTAAGTAATCCTCCAAAATTAGAGCTGGTGTAACAACCGGCTCTTTTTTTATTCTTAATTCATATAGAACAAAACCTGTTGTGAAATAGGTTTTATTAATACTATTTTCAGAATCAAAATGGTAACTTTGAATCGCATTTTACACATTAAATTATACTGTTATGTCAAATATTGAATGGAGCAAACTACCTTTCGGTTACTTACAAACCGATTATAACATCAGGTGTTATTATCGTGATGGAAAATGGGGAGAATTGGAAATTTCATCATCGGAATATTTCAACATTCATATTGCAGCAACTGCAATACATTATGGTCAGCAAGCTTTTGAAGGAATGAAAGCTTATCGTGGAAAAGATGGCAAAATAAGATTGTTTCGTTGGGAAGAAAATTTTAAACGAATGGAACGATCGGCTCATGGAATATTAATGCAGCCAATATCAAAAGATATTTTTAAAGAAGCAATTACTAAAGCGGTAAAACTTAACGAACGTTTTGTTCCACCATACGGAACAGGAGCTTCGTTATATATAAGGCCATTATTAATTGGTTCAGGACCTCAGGTTGGAGTTAAACCCGCAGACGAATATTTATTCTTAGTTTTTACATCTCCCGTAGGACCATATTTTAAAGAAGGATTTAATCCTGTAAAAATAGCTGTTGTTCGAGATTCTGATCGTGCAGCACCACTTGGTACAGGTAATATTAAAGTGGGTGGCAACTATGCATCTTCACTTCGTGGAGTTAAAAAAGCTCATGATG
>MENE01000119.1:21228-37947 GCA_001769005.1 Bacteroidetes bacterium GWA2_31_9b
ATTCAATTGGCAGAAGATTTTGGACTTAAAGTTGAACGAAGACCAGTAGATATTGACGAACTGAATACTTTTGATGAAGTTGGTGCATGTGGTACTGCTGCAATAATTTCTCCAATAGGTGAGATTTATGATATAGATATGGATAAAAAATATGTTTTCTGTAAAGATGGGAAAGCAGGTCCAATATCCACAAGATTATATAATAAATTAGTTGATATTCAGTATGGAGATGAACCAGATACTCATGAATGGGTAGAAATTATTAAGTAAATAAAAAAGCTTCCGAAATTTTTCGGAAGCTTTTTTATTTTTATAAAATCTAATTAAGCAAATTCGCGTAATTCAATTTTTATTCCTGATTCTGCTTCAAAATCCTCAACTTCATCAATCATATCAGGGTCTTCTTTATCGTAATACCAAACTACTTTAACCTGGCCTCCTTTATTTTCATATTCTTTTAAAATTTCGAGAATATCAAGAATACATTTTGTAGAACTGGTATTTAAGTAAATAAGTTTTACATTAAATTCAATACCTTTTCTAATATTATTAATGTAGTCTTTTATCCATGATGAAAGCGGCAAAAAGAATTTATATGTTTCTTCCATATACGATTCGCCAGAAATTTCGCATAATCCGGTATTTGCATTAAAATTTACTTCGGGAAAATAAGGTGTCTCCGGAGAACTTTTAATCAATATATCTTCCATATTCTATGATTTAATTTTTATCTATTTTAACAGTTATTGATAAATATGCAAAATCTTTATCTACTTCTTCATATTGATAGTTGATTTTATTTTGCGAAAGCATTACTGCTTGTATTAATCCTATTCGTGCACCAAATTTTTCACCTGGAGAATTTAATCGTTGTTCTCTTTTTAGTTGCCTCAAATCACTAATACTCGATGAGTTTATGATATTGCATCTTTGAATTAAAATATCACTATCGCTTCGTTTCACAAGATTTTTAGTTGTAAATGTAAAATGAGACTCGAATTCTTTTAGATTTAACTCGCCAACACCAATTCTGCTTTCATTATTTACCATGTGAAAATCTTCGGAGTAATAAGATACATTTTGCGAAAGTTCAATAAATATCCTAAAAAGCTTTTTACGCGCATTTGAATATGCATTTGTATAGTTTCTGACATTACTGCCAAAGACTGAAATAAGCTCAATATAGAAAGGTCCCCGATATGAAAGCAATGTTTTATTTTTCAAGTTTAAACCCAATTATTTGATAAAAATACAATTTTCTATTAATATTTTATTTTAATTCCTATTAAAGTTATATCATCACGTTGTTCTGCATTTTGCTGAAAATTTTTTAAATCAGACTCTATGCTTTCCTTTTGTTGAATTAACGGATCTTGCACTATTTTAATAATTAAATCATTTAATCTTTGTGAACCGTATCTTTTCCTTTCGGGATTGTTTTGATCAGTAATTCCATCTGAAGATAAAAATAACATGTCCCCATCATTTAAATCAATCTGATTATTTGTAAATTTTGCATCTCTGTTTTCATTTTTTGATCCTCCTATAGATAATCTATCACCTTTAATTTCTTCAATGGTAGATGTTTGATTTCTATAAACAATTAGAGGTCGTTTTGCTCCAGTAAAAATCATTTTATTTTTTTTACGAATATCTTCAAAACAGATTAAGCAAACATCCATTCCATCAGCGTTTTCTGTTTCATTTTGTCGAAGGGCTTCAATAATTTTAGAATTTAATAATGCCAATATCTTTGCTGGATCAGTAATTTCTTTTTCAATAACAATCTCATTCAATAATCTGCTTCCTATCATCGACATAAATGCTCCGGGTACACCATGACCTGTACAATCGACTGAAGCTAAATATACTCTGTTATCTAATTCTGTATACCAGTAAAAATCACCGGAAACAATATCTTTTGGCTTATAAATAATAAAATGATCAAAATATTTACCGATGTTATTTTCTAAAGGTAATATGGCTTGTTGAATATTCTGAGCGTATTGTATACTTGAATTTATTTTTTTGTTTTGCAAATCAAGTTTATCTCGCTGATCTTCAATTTGAAATTTTTGTGATTTAATCTTTCTATAAAGAAATAAAAGTAAGGTAGCAATTATAAGAATTGCAATAAAACCATATATCAAAATGCTTCGTAATAATCTTTCAAATTTAAGTTGTGCTTCCTGTGCTTTAATTTGTGATTCTTTTAATTCAAGTTGCATTTTTTGTACACGACTTAGTTCTTCAACAACTGCTAATGAGTCGGAAGTAATTTTTAATTTATCAGTTTGTATTATAAGTTCTTTTTCAGTTTTATTTTTCTCAGATTGTGCTTTATTTACTTCACTTTCCGATTGATCTTTAATATCTTTTATTTCTTGATTTTTAAGATATTTATCAAGAGATGCAAACAAATCAAAGTATTCTATACTTTTTTCTGAATTACCCATTTTTTGGTAATTCTCTGCAATAACACCATAAAATGTACGTAGTGATTTAATATCATTGAGTTCTTTTGAAAGGATGATTCCTTCTTGAGCTGCTTTATTCGACTCATCGTAGTTTTTATCGAGCTGATAAGTTTGCGAAATATTAATAAAACTTGAAATTATTCCCGATTTATTCTTAGAATTTCTGCTTATTGAAAGTCCTGATTTAAAATTCTCCAGTGCTTTTTGATATTTGTCGGTTTCGTTATAAATCATGCCTAAATAGTTATAGGTTAATAGTAACCCATTTGTATTTGACAATGATTTATTTATTTCTAGTGCTTTTTCGAAATAATTAATTGCATTCGAAAAAAGTTGATTATTCCAACATAGAAATGCAGCTTTATTTAAATATTCTAATTCTAATTGTTTATTATTCTGCGCTTTGTAGTTTGAAATTTGAGTTTCATATCCTGCGAGTTCTGTTTTTATATTTTCTGGTATTTGTTGACAAAGCCCGGATAAGGATATTGAAAAAATGAGTAAAAATAGTGTGGATAAGTTTAATTTTTTCACTGATTTTTTATTTAAAGTGTTAAAGTTATTTTATTTTAAATCCAAAAACAAGAACATCATCAATTTGATCCAGAGAGCCTCTCCAATCAATATAAACTCGTTCTAATATTTCTTTTTGTTGATACATTGGTAAATCTGAAATTTTTATAAGTATTTCCTGAAATTGTTTATATCTAAATTTCTTACCATTTTCACCACCAAACTGATCGGCATATCCATCTGAAAATAAATATATTGTATCATTAGTTTCTAAATCAATATTTTGATTTTTAAATGGTTTATTAAAATTTATATGAATACCAACAGGCATTCTGTCACCTTTAAATTCGATTAATTCTTTTTTTCTAATAATATAAACAGGATTGTTTGCACCTGCGAATTGCATTTTTCTTGAGTTACAATCAATAATACACAATGCAATATCCATTCCATCCTGTGTTTCACCCATTTTCCCTTTTTGATTCAACAAATTCATTATTTTTTCCCGAAGTTGTTCCAGAATATCATTTGCCGATTGAAAAGAATCACTTACAATAATATCATTTAAATAAACAGTGCCAAGCATATGCATTAATGCTCCCGAAACCCCATGTCCTGTACAATCACCAATGGCTAAAATTATTTTTTCTTTGTATTTCGATATCCAGTAAAAGTCGCCACTAACATAACTTTTTGGTAAATGCAAAAGGAAATAATGATTTGTTAATTCTTCAATTTTATTTAAATCGGGAAGTATTGCTTGTTGAATCCGACTGGCATATCTAATATCAGCCATTATTTCATTATTTTTTTGAGTAATAATGTCGCGTTGTTTTAATACATTTTCGTGTTGCCACTCAATATGTTTATTTTTAACTTCAATTTCAGCCTGTTTTTGTTCTGAAAATTTATAAGTATCAATAAATTTTATTGATGTTTTTATTGCAGATATTAATGTAATATTTATGTAAGGTTTATGAATAAACAATAGCGCACCATAATCAAAAATATTTTCTATTTCTTTTGATTGTGAAATAACAATAATAGGAATTTTAAAAAAATCAGTTATTTTTTTTAAAATATCCAATCCATTATTCTTTGAAAAATCAATATCTAAAACAATAATATCGGGAGAATAATTTGTAATTTGATCGGTAATATTTGTTAAGTTATTTGTTGTAAAAATTGAAATTTCAGGAAAAGAAGAAACCAGAACAGAATTTAAGCTATTCAATTCTTTTTCAATCTGATTTATAATTAGAAGGTTTTGAGCCATTTACAATTTTTACTTTTCGATACTAAAAATAATAAAATCCTTTGTATAAAAGAGTAAATATTAAATAATCTTATAAATTAATAACAATTTATATATTCAAGAATTAAGAACATGTCTATTTACAACAAATTATATTTTATTAAATAGTTTTAATAAAAAAGCATTTTTCACATAAAAATAATAAACATGTAAAAGTTTTTTTATTAACTACTTTAAAAAAAAAATCAAACCAGCGCATTAATTATTTAAAAAATCATATTTTTAGCTAATATTCAAAAAAATACACTACAAACCTTTTATGAGTTATAAAATATTAATTGCAGACGATAATGGTGATACAATATTGCAGTTGAGGAAACTCCTGAAAGATGATATTTTAGATCTTCAAATTACACAATCCTGCCACAATGATATTTATACAAAAGCATTAAAGATTTTTCCAGATATTGTTTTGGTTTTTCCTAAAACTCTTGTTCGTACAGGAATAGAAAGTATTATGTCGCTAAAGCAAAACAAACAAACACATAATATTCCTGTTTTAATTATTACTGATTATTCACCTGTTGTAAATATTGATAGAATATTTGAATATGGTATTGTTGATATCATTAGAAAACCTTTTACACGTGAAGAGCTACTTTTACGGTTTGAAGCTGCTCAAAACCGAAAAGAGTTTCAACATGAAATTTATAAAGAACATGAACTATTAAGAGAACTTTCTATTGTAGCAAAAAAAACTGCAAATAGTGTTGTTATTATAAGTTCCGATGGTACTATTGAATGGATAAATGAAGGATTTGAAAAAATGTATGGCTTTTCATACAACGAGTTTAAAGAAAAATTCGAGGAAAACATTTTCAATCCCGATAAAAATCCAAAATTATTTAATGCAATTCAAAAATGTAAGAATGGTTATGAAAGTGTAGTTTATGAAAATAAATGGAATACAAAATATGAGACCCCAATTTGGATACAAACTACTTTAACACCTATTTTTAATGAGCAAAATGAAATAATAAAATTTGTAGCAATAGAATCCGATGTATCAGCACTTAAAGAGGTTGAAGAACGTCTTGAAGCTAAAAATCAAAGTTTACTAACTTTAACAGAACATTTAGAAAAATCAAATCAGATTTTAGAAAAACAGCATGTAGAAATAGAATTACAAAAACAAGCAATAGAAGAGCAAAAACTAAAATCAGATGAATTACTTTTAAATATATTACCTGCTGAGATTGCAAATCAGTTAAAGAAAAAAGGTTCAGCAAAATCGAAACAATACAAAATGGTAAGTATTTTATTTACTGATTTTAAAGATTTTTCGCATTTGGCTAGAACTATTCCAAGTCAGGATTTAATTACAGAACTCAACACATATTTCCAAAAATTCGACGAAATTATTGAAGGGCATTATATTGAAAAAATAAAAACCATCGGAGATTCTTATATGTGTGCCGGAGGTTTGCCATTGACAAATAGAAGTAACCCAATTGATGTTACCATTGCAGGATTGAAGATTCAAAAATTCATAAAAGAATATGCCGAAGAAAAGAAATTGAAAAATGAAGAAGCATGGCAACTTCGTGTAGGCATACATACAGGTGAAGTTATTGCAGGGGTTATTGGTAAAAAGAAATTTGCTTATGATATATGGGGTGATGCAGTAAATAAAGCTGCCCGAATGGAACAGTTTGGAGCTATTGCTAAGGTAAATGTTTCTGGAGATACATATGAGTTTTTGAAAGATTATTTCGACTGTACTTATAGAGGGAAAGTTGAAGTAAAAAACAACGATGAACTAGAAATGTATTATGTAAATAGACTTAAACCCGAATTTTCTGATGATCCTGAAGGAACCGAACCAAATGCCGAGTTCCTGAAAATACTTGCCAAATACTAATTATATATTGTTGGAAAACACTTAGGTTTTTTCAATATTGATTCTCAGAATATTTTTTACTTATAGTTTAAGAAACAAACTATAAAAGCATATCACCACTAAAATTTATTGGTAAAAATTGTTTAACGCTATCGGCCATGGTAATACTTTTTTTCCCAAAAAGTAAAACTTTAATTGGTGTAGCTGATTTTTTTTCACTTTCAAGCATTACCTGAAGACAAGAACCACATGGTGAAATTGGTTCAGATACAAATCCATCGTTGTTTTTAGCAGCAATTGCAATTGCTTTTATTTTTTGATCAGGATATTTTGCATTAGCATAAAAAATAGCAACTCGTTCAGCACATAACCCGGAAGGATAAGCTGCATTTTCCTGGTTGTTACCAATTACAATTTCTTTATTTTCCAACAATACAGCTGCACCAACTTTAAATTTTGAATAGGGAGCATATGCATTCTCAGATGCTTCCTTTGCACTTTCAATTAAATCTTGATATACTTTTTCAAGTTCGGCAAGAGAATTGTATTCATACAAAACAGATGTAATTTCTCGTTTATTCATTCGAAGTGTTTTTTCAGTTATCTGATAAAAATAAACTTTTGTAAAACGAATATTTTTATATTTGTTCAAAATAACAAAAAAAATATGAATTCATCATGTTTTAAAGCAATGAATCATTTTATTTACGTTATTAATAATAAAACCTATATATTAAAAAAATGAAATATCGAATATTAATACTTATTATACTATTTTCTTCCGGATGTAAAGTAGCCCGAACTCCTCAAAAGCAAACAACTTCATATATTTCACACGACAGAAAATCATATGTTATTAACTATAAAGATATTGCAATAAGAGAGATGAAACGATGTGGTATTCCGGCAAGTATTACATTAGCACAAGCCATGTTGGAGTCAGACAATGGAAATAGCACTTTGGCCCGAAAAGCAAATAATCATTTTGGAATTAAATGCCACAATGGCTGGAGTGGACGTAAAATTTATCACGATGATGATCGAAAAGGTGAATGTTTCAGAATGTATAATACTGTTTATGATTCTTATCGCGATCATTCAGATTTTATTGTAAATGGTACCAGATACCAGTTTTTATTTGATCATCATAAATTAGATTATAAATCTTGGGCAAAAGGTTTACAAAAAGCAGGTTATGCAACGAGTAACACGTATGCTAATTTATTAATTTCGATTATTGAAGATAATCAACTTTATATGTTTGATAATGGAAAAGATACACATTACAGCGATTCAACTTATGTTGATACACAGCGCGTAGCACTCGGAGATATTGATAATTTTAAAATAGATATAAATAAGCATACAGTTTTTTCAAAAAACAGAATAGATTATATTCTTGTTAAAAAAGGAGATACATTTAAAACTCTAACTGATGAGTTTCAAAAATTATCGTGGGAAATATACAAATACAACGAGTTGCCTCAAGATGCTGTTTTAGCAGAAGGGCAAATAATATATCTTCAGCCTAAGAGAACTAAAGCCGAAATTGGTTCTGATTTTCATGAAGTAAAAGAAGGTGAAACCATGCATAGTATATCACAACTTTATGGAATTAAGTTAAATAGTTTATACGAGAAAAATTTGATGCAAGAGGGAACCGAACCTAAAGTTGGACAAAAAATATGGCTGAGGAAGCTGAAAACAGAATTTGAAAAAGCGAAGGAAACACCAATAATTACAGATTTTGATCCAGAATAGCTATAATTAGTTAATTTTTTGAATTATTAATTTGCCATTTATTTATATTCTGAAATCCTCGTAAAAATTCGGTTATAGTTAATCGGTTTTTGCCTGCTTGTTGTAATTGAAGAATATGAATATAACCACCATTTACAGTAACTTTTAGAAAAGTTTTTTCATCTGTAATAATTATTCCGGAAGCCATTGAATGTTCCACACATTCTTTTGTTGTTTCAAATATTTTTAATTGAACAATTTGATTTTCGTGATTTGTCAATTCTGTCCAGGCAGCAGGGTAGGGGCTTAATCCGCGAATATGATTGTAAATTGAATGAATATCTTTATTCCAGTTAATTTCACAATCGTTTTTGAATATTTTAGGAGCCAGTTTTATTGTTTCTCCATCATGTAAAAAGTCTGATTGCTTAATCTGAGGATAATTTCCTTCAATAATTGAATTTACAGTTTTTAAAATTAATTCTGATCCTAAAATCATTAAACGATCGTGAAGCAAACCAGCATTATCATTTTCGTTAATTGGAATTTCTTCACGATAAACAATATTCCCGGTATCAATTTCATGTTTTAAGAAAAAAGTAGTTAACCCTGTAGATTTTTCACCATTTATTATTGCCCAATTTATTGGTGCGGCACCTCTGTAGTGAGGCAATAACGAAGCATGTAGATTTAAAGTACCTAGTCGTGGCATTGACCAAACTACTTCTGGCAACATCTTAAAAGCAACTATAATTTGCAAATCTGCTTTTAAGTCGGATAATTGTTTTAAGAAAGATTCATTTTTAAATTTTTCGGGTTGCAGAATTGTTAGATTTTTACTTTTTGCATATTGTTTTACAGCCGATTCCTGAACTTTTTGTCCTCGTCCGGCAGGTTTGTCAGGATTTGTAACTACTCCAACAATGTTGTAGTTTTCTTCAACAAGCTTTTTCAATGGTTCAACAGCAAAATCGGGTGTCCCAAGGTAAACAATACGTAATTTTTTTTTATCCATCGAATATAAAAGTTTGCTAAATTTGAACAAATGTAAAAATTTACCTTTAAACCAAGGTTATAATTAAATATCTAAATTGAAAATAATTTTATGAGAGAAAAATTCAACTGGCAGATTTTTATTAGTATTGGATTGTTGTTTTCGTTTATAGTTATGGGCTTTTCAGGTATTGTTTTGTATATGGCTCCTGAAGGTAGCGTTTCTCGATGGATTGGATGGGAAATTATTCGACTCTCAAAAGATCAATGGGAGAATCAGCATACTATTTTTTCATATATATTTATTATTTTCAGTCTATTCCACATTTTTAAAATCAACTGGGATTTATTCTTTTCCTATTTTAAAATGCAAAAGACTACCTTTAAATATAGTAAGGAAATTTTTCTAGCTATTATTATCACTGTGTTAATTTTTATAGGTACAGTTATGAATTTTCAACCTTTTAAAGGAATAATGAAAATAGGTGGAAATATTTCAAAAAGCTTCAATAAAGCTTCTTATTTTAATAGTGTTCCGGATGTTTCAAATACAACTATGCAACAGTATGCCGAAAGTAATCTTTTAATAACAGATGTAGAACTTAAAAATTATCTTAATGATCTGGGATTTAAATTAACTGATAATTCAATTACTATTGAAGAATTTTGTTTAAATAATAATATTATACCTTCTGAGTTAAATAAATTACTCAAAAAGAAAATAGAATGAATTGATTCTTTACTATTTTAATTTGATTCTTTTTTATTATCTGGTTGATGATTTCGAACTAACTCTAATGTATGCCCCATTTTAACTCGTTTTGTTTCGAGATAAAACTCATTGTGCTTGTTTGGTGCAATTTCGAGAGGTATATTTTCGACAACAATTAATCCGTATGCTTCAAGGCCTTTACGTTTTATGGGATTGTTTGACATTAATTTTATTTTACCCAAGCCGAGGTCTCTTAAAATACTGGCACCAACTCCATAATCGCGTTCATCATCATCAAAACCAAGTTCAATGTTTGCTTCAACAGTATCGCGACCTTGTTCCTGAAGTTTATATGCTTTAATCTTATTAAATAATCCAATTCCTCGTCCTTCCTGATTCATATATAATAGAACACCTTTTCCGGCTTTATCAATTTTTTTCATGGCATCGTGGAGTTGTTGACCACAATCGCAGCGTTTTGAGCCAAAAATATCACCAGTTATACATGATGAGTGTACACGTACACAAACAGCATCATCTTTTGTCCATTCGCCTTTGATTAATGCAACATGCTCAAGTCCATTTGATTTTTGTTTATATGGGATTAATTCAAATTCACCAAATTCTGTTGGTAGTTTTACTCGTGCACCTCTTTCAACAAGACTTTCTTCGTTAAGTCTATATTTAATTAAATCTTCAATAGATATTATTTTTAAGCCGAATTTTTTGGCAATTACAAATAACTCAGGTAACCGGGCCATTGTTCCATCTTCGTTCATAATCTCAACCAATGCTCCACCGGGTTTCAATCCTGCAAGACGTGTAAGGTCAACAACCGCTTCAGTATGACCTGCTCTACGAAGTACACCTTTTTGGCGGGCTTTTAACGGGAAAATATGTCCCGGGCGACCAAGATCTTCTGGTTTTGTAGCCGGATCAACAAGTGCTTTTATTGTTTTTGCACGATCTGATGCAGAAATACCTGTTGTGCATCCATTTCCAATAAGATCAACAGAAACTGTAAAAGGAGTAGCATGTAATGCAGTATTGTTTCCAACCATCAATTCTAACTCTAGTTCTTTACATCGGGTTTCTGATAATGGAGTACATATTAATCCGCGACCATGTGTAGCCATAAAATTTACTATCTCTGGAGTAATAAGTTCTGCTGCTACAACAAAATCACCTTCATTTTCACGATCCTCATCATCAACTACAATTAGTACTTTTCCTGCTTTAATATCATGAATAGCTTCTTCTATTGTATTTAGTTTTTGTTGATGAGTATTTTGATTAATAGACATTTTTTGAATGATTTAGTTGATAAAAAATCTTTTGCAAAAGTATAATAAGAGTTTATAAATAACTAAAATATAGAATATAAATTATGCGATTTATTCTCTTTCAGATCGTTCCCAGTTTACAGATTGAGATTTCTTTAAAAAACGAATGAATCCTGCAATTACCGACAGATTCATTATAAACAGATAATATGGAACAAAAATCAATTTAAAACTTATTCTTTTTGATTGTAATATATAACCGGCAAAAACGAAAAGATAAAATATGCTCTGTGCTACAAAAAGTAAATTATATAAAACAGTATGTGGACTTACTATTACTAAATAAATATTTATTAAAAATAACATTGGGTACGAAAAAGGTACAACTGCCCAACGTAAAACTTTATGTGAAATGTATTGTAAAGTAAGAACCAAATGATAAAATGGATTAAGTAGCTTTTTTAATCGAAAAAGAGTTTGAAATCCTCCATAAGCAATACGGATTTTACGTTTCAATTCCTCGTGAATGCTTATTGATGCTCTTTCAGAAGCAATTGCATTTGAAGCAAATTTAATTTGATACCCTTTTTGGGCAATCTGAAGTGAGATAATAAAATCATCAAGAATTGTATCCGATTCTACAGCTTCAAATAATTCTGTTCGTATTGCAAATAATTCACCAACAGCTCCTATAGCTGAATTAACATTTGATTCTGCTTTTTTAAGTAATGATTCGTATTGCCAGTAAATTCCTTCGCCCGAGTTTACAGCATTATCTTTATTTAAAGGTATAATCCTTTTCCTACCTGTTACACAGCCGTTTTTTTCATTCTTAAACTCTTGTACAATTGCCCGAATACTTTCCTTATTTAATAGGGTATTTGCATCCGAAAAAATTACTATTGGAGTTTTTACAAATTGCATTCCTCTGTTCAATGCATTTATCTTGCCTTTTCTTTCTGTTTCATGATAAACTGATAACTCCTTATATTTCTTTAATGCTTCGTATGTTCCGTCATCAGAACCATCTGTAATCCAAACAAAATGTAATTTCTCTTTTGGATAATCTAAAGAAAATGAGTTTTGAACTTTGGCATCTACAAAATCAATTTCATTATAAGCAGTTACAAAAAGAGTAACTTCAGGTTCGAATAGTTCTGATTGATTAAAATTAGAGTTTCTAAAAAATAAAATAATTTCAGATAAAATGAATACAATACCGGGATATATGATATAAGTATATACTACTACACAAATCAATATCCAGAATAGTGTAATCATATTAATTTTGATTTATAAATTGAATTGCTAATGAACCAATTTTTTCAACCGAGTATTGTTCAATTATTAATTTATGAGCTAAATTGCCCATGTTGTTTTGTAAATCATTATTTCTTAGTAATTTCACAACCATTTCTGCAAATATATTAGCATTATCTGCTATTAAAATATTATTTGGATTTAATCCATCAATACCTTCAGCTCCTTTTGTTGTTGTAACAATTGCTTTTTTTAGAGCCATAGCTTCTATAATTTTAACCCGCATACCACTACCTGAAAATAATGGAGCAATTACTGGTCCTGATTTTGATAAAAACTCATATGCATTATTTACCTGGCCAATAAAATTAATATTTTTTGAATTGAATTTCTTGAAATACCATTTTGGAGCATTTCTACCTGCAATAATTAACTCAACATTAGGAATCAGATTAACTATTAAAGGAAAGCATTTATCGATAAACCAAGTTAATCCTTGCTGATTTGGAATCCAATCGAGTGCTCCAATAAATAAAATTGTTGAATTGGTATTCAATTTTTCAGGTTGAACAAAATATGATTTAAATTCTCTAACATTTACTCCAAAAGGAGAAACGAGGATTGGTTTATTATTACCGTTTTCTTTATAAAAATCTGCATCTGAATTACTTATTGGTAAAACAATATCATATGTATTCAGCAGATTTAATTCAAAATTTTTAAGTCTCTTTGCTAAAATCCCGAAATAGACTGTTTTAATTATTGACTTTGAGCAGTTTGCATTCTCTTCCCATATTTTATATTCAATATTATGAGGACGATAAACTATTTTGCCTAAAGAGTTTTTTCTGATTAAATCGATATAAGATAAAACATACAAACCTTCAATTTGAATAATATCCCATTTTTTTTCTTTTAATAGTGATGTTAATTTCTCAGCAAAATCGATACTAATAAAACGTTCAAGATTATAAGGAATCTTGGAGAAAAATAGATTTTTCAACAGTTTAAATAAAGATATCTTTGTATTGACTTTAACTCCAATGAGTTCAATTTTTTTTTCTAATAAATCTGAAGAATCTAAATTATTTAAATAATGCTTATGAGTAACCATACTAAGTATAGTTACATTATGATTTAATTTGGCATAAGCATAAGCAAAATTAGATATGGCAAGTGTTCCTCCATCAGGGGGAAATAGTGCTTTATTTGTAATTTGTAAGATATTCATTTTTAACTTTCTTCGATTTCCTTTTTTGAAAATTTGCTGAATATTTTCTTAAAGAAAATAAGGTAGGAATCGGCATTAAAAATAACAGAATCGGTAGTTGCTTTATAAGTAAGAAAAATTCCTAAAGGCATTAGAATAAAAGAAGAAATCCACATTCCAATATAAGCAGGCATAACCGCTTCACGTGCAAATTTTTCTCCGGCAATTGAAAGAATATAATAAAATATAAAAAATACAATTGAAATTACTACAGATACTCCAAAGCCACCTTTACGAATAATTGCTCCCAAAGGAGCTCCAATAAAGAAAAATATGAAGCATGCAAATGACAAGGTGAATTTTCGATGCCACTCTATTTCGTGCCTTATGATTCGCTCTATTTTGTAATTAAATTGTTTCTTTGAATTATCAACAGAGTTTTGGGCAGCACGTGCAAAAGTAAGTGCATGATCTATCGCTTCGGATTTCTGTGTAGTTGTTAGTTCTTGTAAAACATTATATGGAATAAAATTTATTTTATCTCCATTATTTATTTTTTTATTTATTATAGATGTATCAATTTCTTTTTTTAATAAACTGACAGAATCTTTTTTTCTAATTCCTTGTAATGAATCTTTTCTTAATAAAGCTAATTTTTTTGTTCGGTCATTTTTATCATTAAAATTCAATGAGTCTATTTTTAATGGTTTATCTTTTTTAGCTTTTTGTTTTCTGAGATTGTTACCCTTATTCTTTTTAATTTTATTTATGTTTTGGTTTGGTGTTCTTTTTTTATCAATAAACTCAGGTTTTTTATTTCTATCTTTTAATTCACTCACCAATGTAGCTTCCTTTTTAAAGTAATTGGTACGAATTAAATTATCGGAGAAGTCTGTTACTAAATTAGTAAATTCTTTCCGTAATGAATCTTCGTAATATTCAAGTTGCTTTAGATTGAGCATCTGGAAATTATTTTTAAACAAATCTTCATCACTTCTACTAAAATCTAAACCCGATAATTCAAAATAAACAATTTGTTTTTCGAAATTATTTCTTTGATGTGGGTGTTTTTTTTCAGTTTTTCTTCGATCTTTTCGAGGTTCTTCCATTTCTTCATAAGAATATCCATTATAAAGCGTAAGGATAATATGCGATTCGTCAGCGGTCATTTTCATATAGCCTGAATCGGCTACTGTTACCATTAGGTTTTCCTTATTGTTTTTATGATCGTAAACCATAATGTTTTGAAGAAGGTTTGTTTTATGATTTTTCTTGGCTATTTTAATACTATAACCCTCTATTCCATTGTAAAAAATTCCTTCTTTAATTTGTAATTCCGGCCGTTGATGCTTAACATCATAAATAAGTGTACCTGTTTTTAAGTTTGTATAAGGAATAACTATATCGGAATAATAATATGCAGAAATACTAATTATAATAGTAAGGTAAATCAAGGGAGACATAAATTTCTGTAATGAAATACCAGCTGATTTAATTGCTATTAACTCAAAGTTTTCGCCCATATTCCCAAAGGTCATAATCGAAGAAAGAAGAATAGCCAAAGGTAGAGCCATTGTAACTAATCGTGCTGAAGCATATACAATAAGTTCAGCTATAATTGTCCAATCTAGCCCCTTGCCTGCCAAATCATCAATATATTTCCATAGAAATTGCATCAATAAAATAAACAAGGATATAAAAAAAGTAAGGACTAGAGGTCCAAGATATGATGATAGTATAAATTTATTGAGTCGTTTCACTAATTTATATTTGTATTTATTCTAAAACGAATACAAAAATAACTTATTTTATATTAAGGAGCCTAATGTAGATTAAAAAACAGATTATATTCCAAGAGTTCTTTTTAATTCTGAAATTTGTGATATCCATAAATTGTTTGCTTCGGTTATTTCAGATTCATCAGAGAAGTCGGTAATTACAAGAGCAACATCGCCTGTAAGTTCATCCTGATGGATTTTAAATTCAAAAAAGAGAGTATCTTCTTCATCATCATCTTCGTCGAGCCAACGAAAGCGAATAAATTGATTTTCTTTTTTAGAAATTAATTCGGCTTGTTGTTCTGATCCGTCCCAATAAAAGGAATAAATATTACCCACAATGTTTACATCATCGGCAAACCATTCTGATAAGCCGCTTGGCGTTGATAATCTAGGAAAAAGTATTTTAGGAGATGCGTTTAGCGTAAATTCCAATTCGTATTTTTTTTTCATTCAGTTTGTTTAAATTTTCACTCATTATTGCAATATATAAAAAATTTTCAGATTTTTTGAATTCTTGTATAGAAGATAAAATAAAAATAAATTATATTTGCAACCCGAAAGGATTTCGTGGAGTTTTTAAAAACAAATATTTTGGCGAGGTAGCTCAGATGGTTAGAGCGCATGATTCATAATCATGAGGTCGCGAGTTCAATTCTCGCTCTCGCTACATCAAAACAAATGATCCCGGTGAATAACCGGGATTTTTTATTTGTCCAAATGTGAATTAAACTGTAAAGTTTAAGAGAACAGGTGGGCAAATAAAAATTAATTGAATTGAATATTTGTTTTGATGTAAAGTTTCCACACAAAGATTCATTGCAGCTTGCTGCAATAATTCTCGCTCTCGCTACTAAAAGCGATTAAGGAATTCCTTAACCGCTTTTTTATTTTAACAAAAACTCTGTACTTTTAATTTATTTAAAATATCATTCATAAGTCAAATATAATAAGTAAGTTGTGTCCTGTAAATTTGAAACAAAACAAACCGTTAGATCGTAATAAATTCAAATAATTGTTAAAATTAGTATGATAAAAAAGATATGCTTTGTATTGATATTTTTGGGTGTACTAATTTTAAATTCTTGTAATAATGCCGATATTATTGATAAAAATGAAAAAGAATGGTTAAGCAAGCATCCTGATCTTGCTGTGGGCATATCAACTAATGTACCACCTTATCAATTTGTAAATAATAAAGGAAAAATCAGTGGAATATTTATTGATTTTTTATCTCTTATTGAAAAAAAACTGGATTATAAATTTAAAAAGGTATATCATTCTGATTTTTCAAAATTGTTATCAGATACCAAATATGGTACAATTGATATATTGCTCGAAGTTCAGAAAACAGAAGAACGACAAAAATATTTAAATTTCACTCCCTATTTAATATCACACCCACATGTAATTGTTGTAAGAAAATCAACTGAAGGAATATCATCAATTAATCATTTAATAAATAAAAAAACCTCGGTTGTTAATAATTATGCTGTACAAGAGTATTTATTGAAGAAGTATCCGCAAATTAATTTAACACTATTGCCCGACGATGTTCGATGTTTAAGGTCAGTTTCTACAGGTCAGACTCATGCTTT
>MENE01000119.1:37958-45118 GCA_001769005.1 Bacteroidetes bacterium GWA2_31_9b
TTAAATATTATTTTAACAAAAGCTGTAAATTCAATTAGTAAAAACGAAAAATTAAAAATTTACAATAATTGGCTTTCATCAACAGTTAAACCATATTATCTTGAAACTAAATTTTTGATTTTTGTTGTTGCCGGAGTATTATTCATATTATTTCTAGCAATTTTATTCAGTTTAATTCTTCGAAAAAGAGTTAAACAAAAAACTAGAGAATACAAAGAAGCTAAAGACAAAGCAGAAGAAAACGAAAGAAAATACCATCTTATTTTTGATACTTCTGCAGATTCAATATTCATCCACGATAAAAATGCAAAAATTCTTGCTGCAAATGCTACTGCTTCTAAAAGTTATGGTTATACGAACGCAGAATTTTTAAAACTTAGCGTTTACGATATTGATACTCCCGAAGAAAGTATAAAAATAAAAGAAAGAATTGAACGATTAATGAAACAAGGATTTGTTGCTTTTGGAACAAAACATATATGTAAAGATAGAACCGAAGTAAATATAGAAGTAAGCTCCAGAAAGATTAAATATAACGGACAAGATGCAATACTTAGCTCATGCAGGAATATTGACGAACGAAAACTTGCAGAGAAAGCTATAAAAGAAAGTGAAGAAAAATTCCGGTTACTTTTTGAAAATGTAACTTCCGGCTTCACTCTTTTTGAAGTAAAAGATAATGATTATATATTTATTGATGGAAATGATTACTTCATAAATTTATCAGGTAAAAAAAGGGAAGAACTTATTCACAAGTCAATAAAAGAAGTGTTTCCAAATATTGAACCTCAATTTTTAGAGATCATTAAAAGTGTTGCAACAAACGGTAATTCTGAAAGCTTCGAGTTTTATTCCGATATTTTTGATCTTTATTTCTTATTTCAGGTATATACTCCTAAAACCAGACAAATTGCAATTTTATCAAGCGATATTACAAATAGGAAAGTTGCAGAACAACAGTTGGAAAAGGCAAAAGAAGAATTAACAGAAAAAAATCAGAAATTAGATATTCAAACAAAAGAATTACAAGAATTAGTTGCTACAAAAGATAAGCTTTTTTCAATAATTGCACATGATTTAAAAAACCCATTTACAAGCATTTTAGGTTTTTCAGAATTATTGTTAAAAAATATTCGGGTATATAATGTTGCAAGATCAGAGAGCTTTTTGGAAAACATAAATACTTCTGCAAAAAACACGCTAAATCTACTAGAGAATCTATTAATATGGGCAAAATCGCAAACAGGAAAAATAGCATTTAAACCTGAAAGTATTAAAATTCAGTCTATTATGGACGAAATACTTGACCTTGTTAATTCATCTGCAAGTATTAAGAATATTTCGATAAGTTTTTTCCAAACAAATGATTTTGCAGTTTTCGCTGACAAAAATATGTTTAAGACAGTTTTACGTAATTTAATCTCAAATTCTATAAAATTTACAAACACAAATGGTAGAATTGATGTTTTTGCTGTATCAGCCCAAAATAAAATTGAAATTACAATATCTGACAATGGTGTAGGAATGAGCGAAGAAACAAGAAATAAACTCTTTAAAAAAGATATAACTATAACTACTGCAGGAACATCAGACGAAAAAGGTTCAGGTTTAGGTTTGCTTTTATGTAAAGAGTTTGTTGAGAAAAACGGTGGTGAAATTTGGGTCGAAAGTGAAGAAGGGCAAGGAAGTCAGTTTAAATTTACTGTGCCGTTAGGTTAAATAATTGAACGAAAGTATTCAGATAAGATAAAATTTCAAACAAAAAAAGGAATTAAACATCATTAGTTAATTCCTTTTTTTGTTAATGTCTGACATCTAATTTATTTACATGCTTCCAGATTCATAATTGTTTAACGAGCGTGATTTAAAATACTTAAACACTAGAAAAACAATAAACGAAATTCCAAGTATTACCATAACTATAGAAAGAATCTGGTAATTTTTATGAAGCAGTTCTTTTTGGGAATATAAAAAGTAGCCTAAAACAGCAAGAATAATATTCCAGATACCGGAACCAATAACAGTAAATAATATAAAATCTTTAAGTTTCATTCGGGAAAGCCCAGCTGGTAACGAGATAAGTTGTCTGATTGCAGGAACAAGGCGTCCAATAAGTGTTGAAGTTTTTCCATGTTTAACGAAATATCCCTCAGCTTTATCAACAGACTTTTCATCAATCATCATTAAATTAGCTAATCTTGTTCGTGATAATTTGTGAATAATTTTTCTTCCAAGTATTAATGCAAAATAATAATTAAATAAGGCACCAAATAAAGCACCGGCTGTTCCTGAAGCAATTACTCCATATATATTTAAATCACCTTGAGCAGCCTTAAATGCTGCGGGAGGAATTATTATTTCAGAAGGAAATGGTATAAATGAACTTTCAATTGACATTAAAATAAATATAGTACCATAATTAATATGTGCCATGTACCATGTTGTTATAGCGTCGAAAATTTCTGTCATTATGTTGATATTGATTATGAGATCTTATTTTTAAAAATTGTTGTAAATATAAAATAATTATAAACAATTTTAATACAATGTCGTTGACTTAAGCCACTTTTAACCCCAACCCCTTAAAAAGGGGCAATAACTGCAACATCGCAATCATGCAGTTAGCCCTCCTTGTTAAGGAGGGTTGGGGAGGTTTAAGCCTTAAATCAAAGACATTATAACATATATAATGACTTTCAGAATAAAATAGCAGATTTTGAAAAACGTAAGTGAATAGTGTAAGTTATTTTCTCACACTTGATTTACGAATAATTAACTCGGTATTTAATACAGTAGTTACAGGGTCAAAATCATCGTAACTCTGCATTCTCTTTAATAACAATTGAGCTGCATTTTGACCCATTTCGTATGCTTTTTGATCAACAGTGGTAAGTTCCGGGTCTGTCATATATGAAATAAAGGAGTTTGTAAATCCTGCAAGAGCAATATCTGAAGGTATTTGTTTGTTTAATCTTTTAAGTGCTATCATGGCACCAACAGCTGTTGCATCATTTACTGTAAAAATCCCATCAATTTCAGGATGCATTAACAATAATTCAGGAATTAAATTTTGAGCATGTTCAAACGTATCGCAATACTGAATGGTATAATCATGTATAATGTGATTCTTTTCTTTTAAAGCACTTAAGAAACCCCGTTTTCTTTCAACTCCAATTGTTAAATTCTGAGGACCTGCAAAATGAACAAGATTTCTACATTTATTTTCAATTAAATGCATAGTTGCTGAGTAAGCACCATTATAATCATCAACAATAACCTTATCGGCCTTAACTTCTTCGCATGCTCTATCGAAAAACACAATTGGAACACCAATTTCTTCAATGTTTTTAAAATGTTCGAAACGGGTAGTAGTTTTAGCCATTGAAATTATAAACCCGTCAATATTGCTAGAAAGCAATGCCTGTACGTTTTCCACTTCTTTTAAGTAAGATTCGTTCGACTGACATATAATAATATGGTATCCTGCATCATTGGCAACTTTTTCAATACCACTGATTACGGTTGAGAAAAAATGATGAATAATTTCAGGAATAATTACTCCAATAATTTTACTTTCCTGTTGGAGAAGGCTTAAAGCAACCTTGTTTGGTTTGTAATTCATTTTTTTTGCCAGTTCCTGAACATTGTTTTTTGTTTGAGGATTAATATCAGGATGATCCTTCAATGCTCTGGAAACTGTTGAAGGAGAAATATGCAATATTCTTGCAATATCTTTTATGGTTACCTGATGTCCTTTCATAAAACTTTTTTATTAGAAATTTTGTTTAAGATATGAAATAACACCGACTTTATTATAAAAAAATAAACAAAAAATAAAATAATTAATCTTTTTTTTCGGTTTGTTGCAAACGTTTGAAACAATACTTACAGAGCAATTTTTAATAATGTAACGCATTGATAGTAATATAGTTAACTTTGATTTGTTAAATATTTTTTTTACTTTTAATAAAAATTAAACCATTAATATTTACTCTGCATGAAGAAAAAAACTAAACTGGCTTTAATAATTATTTTTATTAAAGTTTTTATTCCCGGGTTACTTTTTGCACAGGTTGCGATTACCGGTATTGTTACTGATGCCGATGATCAATCTACCTTGCCCGGTGTAACTATAATTGAAAAGAATACAAGTATTGGAACAATAACAGATATTGATGGAAAATTCAATATTACAGTTCCTAAAGATGCTATTCTTGTTTTTTCTTTTGTTGGATACAAACAACAGGAAATTGTAGTTAGTAACCAAACTGTAATTAATATTGCCCTCGAAAAGCAAATAGAGCTTTTAGATGAAGTAATTGTAATTGGTTATGGTCAGATAAGAAAAGGTGATGCTACAGGTGCTGTATCAACAGTATCAACTAAAGATTTTAATCAAGGAGCTATTACTTCGCCCCAAGAACTTATCTCTGGAAAAATTTCTGGTGTTTCAATTACTTCAGAAGGAGGCGCTCCAGGAAGTAAAGCAACAGTTCGAATTCGTGGAGGATCTTCGCTTACAGCGAGTAATGACCCTTTATATGTTATTGATGGAATTCCTGTAGGGAATTCTGATATTTCGGGAATGGGTAATGTGTTGAATTCTATTAATCCTAACGATATTGAATCATTCACTATCTTGAAAGATGCTTCGGCTACTGCAATATATGGTTCAAGGGCATCTAATGGTGTTATTATTATTACAACAAAAAGTGGAAAAGTTGGAAAAGAAATGGTAATTGATTATTCAAGTAAATTTTCAGTTAGTCAAAATATAAAAACAGTAGATGTTCTATCAGCTAGTGAATATACTCAGTTAGTGACTGATTTAGAAAATGCAGGTACAATTTCTACAGGCGCTGTTGATAAACTTGGAACTGCAAATACTAATTGGCAAGATGAAATTTTTAAAACAGCTTTTACACAGGATCATAATCTTGGAATATCTGGTGCAATTGCTAATATACCTTACAGGGTATCTGGTAGCTATTCTAATAATGATGGTATTTTAAAAACAAGTAATAATGAAAGAGCTACAGGAAATATTAGATTAAGTCCATCTTTATTAGATAATCATTTAAAGATCGATGCTGGTATAAAATATTCATATATAGAGAACAGATTTGCTGATAAAGGTGCAATTGGAAGTGCTGTAAGAATGGATCCTACACAACCAATTTATAATGAAACTGGTTTGTATGGTGGTTATTATGCATGGCTAAACAGTAGTAATGAACCTAATCCGTTAGCTACAAGTAATCCGTTAGCACTTTTAGATTATACTTATGATGAATCTATTGTAAATAGATATATTGGAGATTTACAGCTTGAGTATAAATTACATTTCTTCCCTGATTTAAAAGCAAATCTTAAATTAGGTTATGACTATTCAGATTCTCAGGGCGATAAAGATATTGACCCAAAAGCATCATGGTACACTTATGGTAGAACAGAAATTAAAAAACATTACACTCAGGAAAAAAAGAATTCTCTTTTAGATTTTTATTTAAACTATAAAAAAGATATTGAAAGTATTAATAGCAAGATTGATATTATGGGTGGTTATTCGTGGCAACACTTTTGGGATACTAATGAAGACAATATCCTATTTAAGGATGGTGAAGAAAAATTAATTTCTGGTGAGAAGGAACTATATTTAATTTCATTTTTTGGAAGGTTAAATTATATTTATATGGATAAGTATTTGTTAACTTTCACATTAAGAGAAGATGGTTCATCAAGATTTTCAAAAGACAACAGATGGGGGTTATTTCCTTCGTTGGCTTTGGCATGGAGAATTTCTGAAGAAAATTTTATGAAAGATATTGATGCTATCAGCAATATGAAATTAAGATTAGGTTACGGACAAACTGGACAACAGGATATTGGCGACGATTATTATTCTTATATGCCATTATTTGTATTAGGTGATCAAAATGCAATGTATTCATTTGGAGATCATGCATTTTATACTATAAGACCAAGTGGGTATGATGAAAATATAAAGTGGGAGACTACAACTACATATAATATTGGTTTAGATTTTGGATTATATAAGGATAGACTTAATGGATCACTCGAATTCTATAAAAGAGAAACAAAAGATTTATTAAATGAAATACCTGTTGCTATGGGAAGTAATTTTACCGATAAACTTAAAACTAATGTTGGTAATCTTGAAAATACGGGATTTGAAATCGAATTAAATTCTATAGTTTTCAAAAAGAAAAATTTGTTTTGGGAAATCGGAGCCAACTTTAGTTACAACGAAAATGAAATAACTAAATTAACTTTGTTTGATGACCCAAATTACAAAGGAGTAGATGTTGGAAGTATTAATGGTGCTACTGGTAATACAATACAAAAACATGCTGTAGGTTATCCAATTAATACTTTTTTCGTTTATGAACAAGTTTACGACAATGAAGGAAATCCAATAGAAGGACTTTATGTTGATAGAAACGAAGACGGAATAATTAATGATGACGATAAATATTTTGCTGAAAATCCTACAGCAAATATGATTTTTGGATTTTCTACAAGATTAGAATATTCAAATTTCGATTTGAGTATTTCTGCCAGAGCAAACTTAAATAATTATATTTATGATAATGTTAGCTCTGATAATGCTAGATATGATAATATTTTTACTAATGACTATCTAGGTAATTTATCTACTGATATTTATAATACAGAATTTTCTTCTATGCAACCGAATTCTGACTATTATATACACAACGCATCATTCCTGAAAATTGATAATATAACAATTGGTTATACACTTGATGATTTAATAAAACCGATGGTTAATAATTATGTATTAGGTATAAGATTATATGTTACCGTTCAGAATGCATTTACATTTACTAGGTATGATGGATTGGATCCGGAAATATATGGAGGAATTGATAATAATATTTATCCAAGGCCTAGAATCTATCTTTTTGGAATAAGTGCAAGGTTTTAATTAATACTAAAAAACAAAAATCATGAAAATAAAAAATTATAAAATATCTTATTTAGGATTAGTATTAATAATGTTCTTATTTGTTGTGTCTTGTATTAACGATCTTGATACTGAACCAATAGATAAAGACGTATTAACTCCTAATAATGTTTTTTCAAGTGATACAGCTTACTTGCAACTGTTGGCAAAATGT
>MENE01000119.1:45502-45793 GCA_001769005.1 Bacteroidetes bacterium GWA2_31_9b
TGCTGCATGGATGCTTCTTGCTAAATTATACCTGAATGCTGAGGTATATATCGGAGAATCAAAATATACTGAATGTATTACGTATTGTAATAAAATTATTGATGCAGGGTATTATTTAACACCAGAATATTCTCATTTATTCCTTGCCGATAATCATACTCAATCAAACGAGATCATTTTTGCTGTTAGGCATGATGGTGCTTTTACAAAATCATGGGGAGGAACAAATTACTTAGTTCATGCTGCCATTGGTGGAACTATGACAGATTTGCTTGCTAATTATGGTGTTGC
>MENE01000119.1:45885-53446 GCA_001769005.1 Bacteroidetes bacterium GWA2_31_9b
CAACTGGTGCCCAGGCATCAAGTGATGAATGGACTGATACGGATTGGCCAATGTTTAGATTTGCCGATGTTTATTTAATGTATGCTGAAGCTGTATTAAGAGGTGGTACAGGTGGTAATTCCGGTAATGCTTTGGGCTATATTAACGAATTGAGAGAGAGAGCGTATGGTGATGATTCAGGTAATATCTCAAGTGGTGCACTTACATTAGATTTTATTTTGGATGAACGTGCTAGGGAATTATACTGGGAGGGCCATAGAAGAACCGATTTAATTCGTTTCAATAAATTTACCGGTAGCAATTACATTTGGCCTTGGAAAGGTAAAGTTAAAGAAGGTATATCAACTGATGATAAATACAAATTATTTCCTATTCCATCATCCGATTTAAGTGCAAATCCTAATTTAGTTCAGAATCCTGGATATTAATGATTTTAAAAACTATTTAATTATGAAAATATTAAAATATATAACTCCAATCTTATTCTTCACATTTATTATGTTGATGTCTTGTGAAGAAGATAAAGATTTAACTAAAATAAATGAAAATGATTTTGTTGCACCAGTTCTTAGTGGAATTGTTGTGGACCAAGAATTTGTTTTAGTTAAAGATACTACAAGTGTTGATTCTCTTAAAGAAATTTGGGCTGTGTTGACATGGACAAAAGCTGATTATGGAAAGCCTCTAGCTACAACTTACACAGTACAAATTGATAAAGTTGGAAGTGATTTTGCAAATCCAATTGAATTTAATAATGCAAGTGAAAATGAGATTTCAATTTTAGTTGAAACAATTAATACAAAAATGTTTAATATGGAAGATAATTATTATCCTCCATTAGTAGAAGCTAATGTTGAAATTCGTATTAAAGCTATTGTTTCTGAATATATTGATCCTGTATATTCAGCTGTTACACAATTTTATTTAACACCTTACGATGCAGGAAAACCAAAGTTGTATGTAACAGGTACTCATCAACCTATACCTTGGGATTTTGCTTCAGCTCAAACTTTATATTCGCTAAATGAAGATAAAAATTATGAAGGTTATATATATTTAACCGATTGTGAATATAAATTGAATAAAACCCCGGATATTGCTTGGGGTGCAGGAGCTACTGCCGGTACTATAGCAATTGACGGACCAAACTTTTCAAATGCAACAGAAGGTATGTATTGGATTACTGTTGATACACTTGATGCTACTATTAATACAGCATTACATAATTGGGGTGTAATTGGTTCTGCAACTCCTGGTGGTTGGGATACTGATACCAATATGGAATTCGATTTTGACCTAAAAAAGTTAAAAGTTACCTTAAATCTTACAGCTGATTTTATTAAATTCAGAGTAAATGATGCATGGACAATTAACCTTGGAGATAATGATGCTGATGGAACAATGGAACAAGGTGGATCAGATATAGCAGTCCCTTCAGCAGGAAATTATACGGTATACTTAGATTTAAGTAATCCTGAAAGATTCTCATATGAATTAGTTAAAAATTAAAAAAAATATTACAATGAATAAAATAAAATATTTATTAATAGTCCTGGTTGCAGTTTTTATTTACTCATGCCAGGAAGATTTTGATAATCCTCCTGCACCGCTGACATTCAACAATGTTGGACCTGTAGTAACTGATAGCATTGATAATACGCCAGCTATACTGCTTAAAGCTAATGAAGCAATTGCTTGGGATACATTAGCATGGAATGCGGCTGTATTATATGAAGAACAGGGTTTAATTACACACTATTCTGTTCAGATTGATGAACAAGGTAATAATTTTGCTTCTTTATTTGAGATAGAAAGCAATACAACTTCTGATACAGGAATTATTATTACTGTTGGAAACCTTAATACTGAACTTTTAGCGAATGGTTATAGCCCGGTACAAATGTATAATCTTGAGTTAAGAATCAAAGCTTTTGTACATAGTGATTTAGATTCTGTTTATTCTAAAGTATATTTATTTACAATTACAACTTATAAAGATATTCCTGTTCCTGATGCATTATATTTGTTTGGAGATGCAACTACCGTTGGTTGGGGAGCTGATACTTCTTTAGCTACTTATAAAGATGGTGGTACATTTACTATTTTTACATATCTTGAAAATAATAAGAAATTCAGATTTCTGAAAGCACAGAATACAAATGATAATACATATAATTTTGGAAGTCTCATTACTTTACCTGCTACTGTTTCAAGTGCAGAAGATGCTGATAAGAATTTTTTATTTACTGGTGCAACAGGCTGGTATAAAATCGAAGCTGATTATTTGGCTAGTACACTAACAATTGCAGAACATACAGTTGGATCCGTAACTTACACTTATGACTATAATAATCTCTATCTTGTAGGTGATTACAATTCAACCGATGGAGTATGGGATGCAAATAATGCTGTTGCCTTTACTAAGGTAAGTGAAGGTTTGTTCTCTATTGAGAAAGTATTAAAAGATGGAGCGGCATTTAAGTTTATTGGACAGCAAAGTTGGGGCGATCTTGACTGGGCTAATATTAAAGAAGAAGGTAATAGCGGTATGCTTGGTCCAAAAGAGTTTAATGGAAATATTACTTTTGATGGAGGAGATAAAACCTATGAAATAAAAGTAAATATTAAACAAGGTACTTATACTCTTACAGAAATTGCTACTTTACCACAAGCTATATATTTAGTTGGAACTATTAATGGGTGGAATAATTATGGGCAATATATAGCAGCTCTAGGTAATGATATACATGTGGCATATCAGTATTTAGATGATGCTTCAGAAATAAAAATTTTAATTGAAAGAAGCAGTTGGGATGGTCTCTGGGGAGCAGGAGCAACTCCAGGAGAAATCGCAGATGGTGGTGGTAATATTGTAGTTTCTGGCTTACCAACTTATACTGTTCCTGGATTCTACGAAATTAAGTTTGATCTTTTTAATGGAACGGTTGTTTTAACTCCTGTAGCCATTGGAGTTATTGGTGATGCTCAGGCAGGTGGCTGGGGTACTGATGTTGATTTGACTTACAATGGAACTTCTAAAAAGTGGGAAGGCCAGGTTACATTTTTAGCTACAGGTGAGTATAAATTCAGGGCTAATGATGATTGGGCAATAAGTTTTGGTGGATCACTTGATAATTTAATTTACAATGCTGGTAACATAGCTACACCTGGGGCTGGAACTTATGATGTTACATTAGATATTAGCGGAACCGATAAATTTAGTGCAACAGTTACAATTGTGAAATAACTTGTATTTTTTAATCAAAAAGCCCGCATTAGCGGGCTTTTTTTACCAACAAACCAATAAAATATGAAAATAATAATTTCATTATTATTTGTATTCGTTTTTTTTATTAGCATTTCGTGTAATCAAAATAAGAGTGGTAATATTAAAAATATAGATAAAAAGGAATTAAGTTATGTCCCCGAATGGAGTAAAGAAGCAATTTGGTATCAGATATTTGTTGAACGCTTTAGAAACGGTGATAAAACAAATGATCCAACTGCATTAGATATTATTGGGACATATCCCGATAGTATTCCCGGAAATTGGCATATAACAGAATGGGGGCGTGATTGGTATAAATCCGACGATTATTTCAGTAAATCACCTCTTCCAAATAAATGGGACAATTTACAACTTAGAAGATATGGTGGCGATTTACAAGGTGTTTTAGATATGCTTAATTATATTGAATCATTAGGAATAAATGCAATCTATTTTAATCCTGTCAATGATTCTCCATCATTACATAAGTATGATCCTCGTTATTGGAGCCATATTGATCGTAACTTTGGACCTAACCCAAAGGAAGATATTGAAATTATTAAAACTGAAAATCCGGTTGATGTAAATACTTGGAAATGGACAAATGCTGATAAGTTATTTCTTAAAGTTATTGAAGAATGCCATAATCGAGGGATTAAAGTTATTATGGATTATTCATGGAACCACACCGGAAAAGAATTTTGGGCTTTTTTAGATGTAAAAGAAAAAGGAGATAAATCTGAATTTGCTGATTGGTTCGAAATCGTAAGTTTTGATAACCCTTCTACTAAAGAAAATGAATTTAAATATAGTGGATGGGCAGGTGTACAAACTATGCCTGAGATGAAAAAAGATATTATAGGATCACCAGATGATGTGCCCTTATTAGGTAACATACATAGTAAAGCAGCTAAACAACACATTTTTAATGTTACAAAACGTTGGCTTGATCCTAATAACGATGGAGATCCATCTGATGGTATTGATGGCTATCGACTTGATGTTGCCGAAAAAATTCCAACTGGATTTTGGCAAGAATATAGAATATTTGTTAAAAATGTAAATCCTGAAGCAGTTTTGATTGGTGAAATTTGGTGGAAAACCTGGCCCGATGAATTATTACTTCCACAAAAGTACTTGCAGGGTGATATGTTTGACGCTGTAATGAATTATCATTGGTATAGACCTGCACGTCATTTTTTTGCTGATGCTCCAAATGAGATGAATCCTAGCGAATTTGTTCAAATATTGAATGAAAAATTGGAAGGAATTGATCAAGATCGACAGAAAGCAATGATGAATCTTACATCAAGTCACGATTCACCACGAACTTCAACATCGTTATACAACAACGGCAGGGATAAGTATATGACCAAGCCATGGGAAAACAAAGATTATAAAATTGATAAACCCGATTTGAAAACCAGCAAAATACAGGAAATGCTTTTAATTCATCAGTATACATTTATTGGAGCACCTCATATTTGGTACGGTGATGAGGTTGGAATGTGGGGATCTGATGATCCATGTACTCGAAAACCAATGGTTTGGTCCGATATTAAGTACGATGATGAGATTACTCATCCACTTAATCAAAAAAGAAAAACTGATAAAGTTGAGCAGGATTCTGTTCTGTTAAGCTTTTACAAAAAGTTGATATCAATACGAAAAACAAATCCGGTTTTAGTTTTCGGAGATATTGATTTTAGTTTAATAGACGATAAAAATAAAACTCTTGCTTACAACCGTTTTAACGAGACCAATGAAGTAGTAGTCGTCTTTAATAAATCACTGAATAAAAAAATATTAAGAATACCTGTACATATAAACGGAACTTTTATTAATGCCTTTGATAGTTCAATAGTTTATAATTCTGAAAACCAATTTTTGGAATTTGAATTAGAATCATTAACAGGAACTATATTGATTCATAAGTAATAATTATTGATAATTGAGAAGATATAATTTAATATAAATATTATGCTAACCTATAAGAGTAAATTGATAATTACTATATTTCTTTTCTTTTTGAGTATTCATCTTTTAAATGCTCAAGTAATTACTGCTGATCCTGAATTTCCAAATGCAAATAGTGCCGTAACCATTTATTTCGATGCATCACTAGGCAATATGACATTAAAAGATTTTACAGGCGATGTGTATGCTCATACGGGATTAATTACAGATTCAAGTACATCATCATCGAATTGGAGATATGTAATTGCCGAATGGACCGAAAATACATCAAAAGCAAAACTCACCAGATTATCTGCTAATTTATACCAACTTACTATTAGCCCTACCATAAATGAATTTTACGCAGTTCCTGAAGGTGAAGAAGTGCTTAAACTTGCTTTCGTGTTTAGAAATTCTGATGGTTCAAAGGTTGCACGTGAAGCCGATGGCAGCGATATTTTTTACAATGTATATCCCGAAGGATTAAATGTGAACATCTCAGCACCCGTTTCTGATTTAATTATTTTACCCGGCGAACAAATAGCTATTGAAGCATCGTCGAACGAATCTGACAGTATGTTTATTTCTATTGATGAAACTCTTGTTCATAAAGTCTCCGGAACAGTAATAAGTTATAATCATACTGAAAACATAATAGGTACACATAAAATAGTTGTAAAAGCAAAAACTACCGATGAAACTTCTTTCGATTCGGTTTATTTTCAGGTCAGGGGAGAACCTGTAGTTGCAGAAATACCTGCAGGCTGGAGAAAAGGAATAAATTATCTTGCCAACGATTCTGTTGGGTTGGTGCTCTTTGCTCCTCAAAAACAGTTTATTTATGTTATTGGTGATTTTACAGAGTGGCACACCAACGAGAATTATATGATGAACGTAACACCAAACGATTCAACTTATTGGATTGGTATTGGTAATCTTACACCGGAGCATGAATATATTTTTCAGTATTACATCGATGGTGAGTTACGAATTGCTGACCCTTATACCGAAAAAACAAGCGATCCAAACGACATGTGGATTGATGAGGAAACGTATCCCGGTTTAATTGATTATCCATTGGGAAAAACAACAGGAATAGCTTCTGTTTTGCAAACTGCACAAACAGATTACCAATGGATTAATTCCGATTATGAAATTACTCCAAAAGAAAACCTGGTGATTTACGAATTACATATTCGCGATTTTTTAGCATCACACAGTTTTGAAACATTAATAGATACACTCGACTATCTTGATAGTTTAGGCATAAGTGCTATTGAATTAATGCCTGTGAGCGAATTCGAAGGGAATGAAAGCTGGGGATACAACCCGAGTTTTTATTTTGCTCCTGATAAATATTATGGAACAAAAAATAGTTTTAAGGCATTTGTCGATTCCTGTCATGGAAGAGATATTGCTGTAATAATGGATATGGTATTGAATCACTCCTATGGTCAGTCGCCTTTAGTGCAAATGTATTTCGATCCTGAAGCAGGAGATTATGGCCAGCCTACCTCACAGAACCCCTGGTATAATCAACAATCACCAAATTCAACGTATTCATGGGGATATGATTTTAATCACGAGAGTGAGTATACTAAAGAATTTGTTGATAGTGTTAACAAATTTTGGTTAGTAAACTATAAGGTTGATGGTTTTCGATTCGATTTTACAAAAGGATTTACTAATACTCCAGGCGATGGATGGGCTTACGATATATCTCGAATAAATATCTTAAAACGAATGGCCTTGAGTATTTGGGAAACAAATCCTAATTCTTATGTCATTTTAGAACACTTTGCAGATAATTCAGAAGAAAAAAACTTGGCTGAATTTGGAATGATGCTTTGGGGTAATATTAATTATCAGTATTGCGAAGCTTCAATGGGTCTTGCTTCAGATATAAGCTGGGCATCGTATAAAGAAAGAACTTGGATAGAACCAAATTTAGTGTCGTATATGGAAAGTCATGATGAGGAAAGGCTTATGTATAAAAACCTTTATTATGGTGATTCATATGGAGATTATGATATTACAGAATTATCGACAGCTCTTAAGCGAATTGAACTTACTGCAAACTTTTTTATTCCGATTCCGGGTCCTAAAATGATCTGGCAATTTGGGGAGCTGGGTTACGATTATTCTATCGATTATGATTGCCGTGTTTGCAACAAACCCATTCGTTGGGATTATTTTGAAAATATTGGACGTCAACGAATTTATTATGTATATAAAGCACTGAATGAACTCAAACAAAAGTATAATGTATTTTCAACAACTGATTTTTTAATTAGTCAAGATGGGAAAACAAAAACAATAAATTTATATGATGATGAA
>MENE01000119.1:53493-58023 GCA_001769005.1 Bacteroidetes bacterium GWA2_31_9b
AAATACAACATTCCCTTCAACAGGTCAATGGTTTGAACTGTATTCAGGAGATACCCTTTCAGTCACTCATGCTGAAGAAATGATAAGCCTTAATGCAGGTGAATACAGATTATATACCGATGTAAAACTGAAATCGCCAAATCTTCCTGTTCGTATTGATGAAATTGTAGATGTTGAAAATGAGCAGATCTCTGTTTTTCCAAACCCGTCACAAGGATTGTTTTATTTCGATTTGAGAAATTCAAAAATGGGTAATTCTCAGATTAAGATTTACAATACAAATGGGCAATTGGTTATGTTAAGTGAAGAATCTAATGATGGTTATGTTACACTGAATATGGAATCACAAAAAGCAGGTTTATATTTTTATGAAGTATGTTCAGGCAATAAACGATTAACAGGAAAAATAATTAAACAATAGCTTTAGGTTTATATAAATAGGGGTTAAGGAGTAGATTAGTATTCAATAAAATCGCCGGGAATTCCCGGCGATTTTATTAGAAGCCGCTTAGCAGCTTTATTAAACTGTTTAATTCTAATTCTTTTTGTAAACCAAATAACCCCATGATTCAAGACTATTTACCAGCAACAAAGATTGGTTTGTAAAAACTTCTGAATATGTATCAATAACTAAATTTTCTTTAATTGAAAAACTTACTTTTTCAGATGAAAGGTTAACTAATGTAATAATTTCATTCTCGTCATTTTCTCGTTTAAAAGCGAATATTTTATTGTCGGCAGTAGTTGCAATTCTGATAAGTGTACCGCCATATTCACCATTCCATAATGCTTTATTTTCTTTTTTCAGTTTTAAAAGAGTAGTATATAGTTCACTTATTTCACAGTCATTTTGCCAGATGATGGTATCCTTATCGAAAAAACGTAAGCGTTTGTCCATACAAGATTCTTGACCGCTATAAATAAGGGGCATACCAGGAATAGTAAATGAAAGTACTGCAAAGGTTTTTACAGCTTTTCCCATTCGTTCATATTCAGTACCTTTCCATGTATTTTCGTCATGGTTCGATGTAAAATTCATGTGGTAAGCATTTTTAGGGTATTTTGATTTTTCGCTTTTGAGAAGTTTAACTAAATCAGAAACACCTTTTTTACCCTGAGCAATTTCGTTCAATAAATTATGGGTATCCCATGCATAGGTCATATCGAAAGCGTATTTGTGCAGTATTGGTTCATTTGCTTCGGCTAGCATAAATACAGGTTTAATTTTATCTAGTTCAAATCGAACGAGGTTCCAAAAATCAGTAGGAACCATAGCTGCCACATCGCAACGATAACCATCAATATTAAAATCAGTTACCCAATATTTTAAAGCATCAATCATAAAATCTCGCATTTCAGGATTATCGTAATTAAAGTCGGCAACATCGCTCCAATCATCAACAGGTGAAATTATTTCGCCATTTTGGTTTTTTGTATACCAGTCGGAATTGTTTCTTATTTGTTCAGTATCCCACGACGAATGATTTGCAACCCAGTCGATTATAACATACATTCCGAGTTCGTGAGTTTTATTTACAAGATTTTGGAAATCATCTTTTGTTCCAAATTCAGGATTAACATCAAAATAATCTTTTACAGAGTAATAACTACCGAGTGTTCCTTTTCTGTTTTCTATACCAATTGGATGTATTGGCATAAGCCACAAAATATCAATACCCATTTCTTTTAATCGTGGTAAATGTTCTGCAAATGCATTAAAAGTACCTTCAGGAGTATATTGCCTGATATTAACTTCGTAGATACTTGCATTCTTACTCCAATCAGGATGTTCTATTTTTTTGTAATTAGCTGTTTTGTTCTTTGTTTTACATGAACAAAGAAAAATGATGAGAAATAAACTACTAAAAAAGAAAATAATACTGATTATTATATTTATCGTTTTCATAAGATTTATTTTTATAATTTTACGAATTAAATTGGGGTAAAATTGTTATTAATCAAGGGTTTTTGCTAAATTTACTTTTAAATTTTTTGTAAAGAATAAAGATAGAAAAAAATTGTCAGAAAATATATATGTAAAGCTTACAAATTAAAGAAATCAAGAATATTTTATAACCTTTCGATTTAAAAAAAAATTATTAATATAAATCAAATTAGAATGAAACGTGTTTTAGTAGCAACTGCTGGTGGAGACTGTCCAGGATTAAATGCTGTAATAAGGGCGATAGTTAAAAGAGCTTCTCAGGAACATGACTGGGAAATTATTGGAAGTATTCAGGCATTTAACGGAATATTGTGGGAACCAACAGAAATAAAAATTTTAGATGAAAAAGCTGTCGCTGGAATCCATTTCCAAGGAGGAACAATTATTGAAACAACAAATAGAGGAGGTCCATTTGCATGGCCAATAAAAAATAAAGATGGCTCATGGACTACAGTTGACCGATCAGATGAAATGATTCGTAAACTGATGTATATGGGTGTGGATGCTGTTATTAATATTGGTGGTGATGGCTCACAAAGAATTTCACAAGCCCTTTACGAAAAAGGGTTGAATATTATTGGTGTTCCAAAAACAATTGACAACGACTTATCGGCAACTGATACAACTTTCGGTTTTCAAACTGCAGTTCAAATTGCAACTGAAGCGGTAGATAAATTAGTTACCACTGCAGCTAGTCATAATAGGGTTCAGATACTTGAAGTTATGGGCCGTGATGCAGGTTGGATTGCATTAAATGCTGCAACTGCCGGTGGTGCTGAAATTTGTTTAATACCTGAAATTCCTTACGACATAAATAAAGTACTCGAAAAAATTAATTCACGCTTTGTACGCGACCGTGGATTTGTAATTATTGTTATTGCTGAGGGTGCTAGAGCAATTGGTAAAAATATGTCTGAAGAATCAAATGATGAGGTAGGATATATGAATGCTAAGCTTTCAGGAGCTTCATCACGATTGGTTGAAGAATTGAAAGAAGCAGGATGTAAACACAGTATGCGCAAAACAGTTCTTGGCCATATTCAACGTGGTGGTATTCCTATTGCTTACGATAGAGTGCTAGCAACACAATTTGGTGTACATGCTTTCGAAATGGTAATGGCTGGTAGATTTGGTGAAATGGTTTCATACCGTCATCCACATATTACTTCTGTACCTTTTACTGAAGCAATTACTGTTCCTAATTATGTTACAGTTGATACTGCTCTTATGCGTAATGCTAAAGGTGTTGGAATTAGCTTTGGTGACTAATCCATATATAAGTTAATAAAAATGGCTACTGAATTTCAGTAGCTTTTTTTTGTTATTTGCTTTAATTCTACTTGTTTTGAAAAAGCTCCAGAGGAGCTAAATGTTTATAGAATATAGAATTAATAAAGAAACGCGCACCAACCACAAATTTTTTTAAATGTAAATCAGCTATGTGGTGTGCAATGTATCTAAATCAATAAATAATGATTATCAAATATTTTGTATTTGTGCCATTGCGCGTCAAGGAAGTATCGTGCCATCGAACATCATAGTAATGACGCGCCGATATATATCATTATTTTTCTACAAAGATTTTGCTCCTCTGGAGCAAAAACATTAAAATAGTTTAGAAATAATTCAAGCTTATATCGAACTCACTTTAATTAATCTATAGTTGATTAAATAGAACTTTTAATTAAATAAAATATCAAAAGAATAAGGTTTTAGATTTATTTCCATTTGATTATCAGTGATTCGCACATCTGAACCAAATGAAGAAATAAGATTTGTTGCATTTATATATTCCGGTAAGTTAATTTGTATTGTTTTATTCGTATTTGATTTATTAAAAGAAACAATACTTATTTTATTAAAATATTTTCTTGCATAAACCATTGAGTTATCGTCGGAATAAAGCATAATAAGATCACCATAAACTAAAGCAAGATTATTTCGTCGAAGGTGAACAATTTTAGTTGTTTGATCTTTTACCATTTGCTCAAACTTAGTCAGGTTGTCGAATTTCATTGGTCTTCTGTTATCAGGATCACCGGCACCGGGCATTCCAATTTCATCGCCATAATAAATTACCGGAACTCCGGGTATTGTATTTATAAATGCAGTAACCTGAAGTAACTTATAATATCCGATGGTGTCTATTATCTGAATATCACGATTCCATCCTGCAGCTTTATCGTCTTCGTTAAAAGCTAATGCTCCGCTGGCAAATGTTATAAAACGAGGTAAATCATGATTTCCTGTAATGTTTCCCATTAAAGAATGACTACCGTAAAATTTCAAACTTTCTTTTAACGATTGAGTGAGTTTTGTAAATGGCTCATTATCGGTTGCCATAATGTTGCGCATATCGAAATACAGGTTAAAATCGAATTGCCCGTCGAGCAAATCAGAACCAACATAACTTCTAATTAATTCACGGCTCCCGAAAGTTTCTCCAATCTGAAAAATAAAATCACGGTTTGTTTCGTCTCGTAGTTTCTTAGTAAGTGTTCTCCAGTAAGGTGTAGGAATATGTTTTGTTGCATCGTGGCGAAACCCGTCAATATTATATTCTTTAATCCAAAACATTGCCGAAT
>MENE01000119.1:58059-60436 GCA_001769005.1 Bacteroidetes bacterium GWA2_31_9b
ATGATTCCTGTAATTTATATTTTGCTCATGTACATGGTTTGAAACATAATCTAATATAAGATTCATGTTTTTATCGTGTGTTGATTTTACCAGATCAGTTAAATCTGATGAGCAACCAAACCGATTGTCAACAGTAGTTAAGGTTACAGGCCAATAGCCATGATAACCCGAATATTTTCGATGAGGTGCCGGATACTCAACAAATCCCTCTTGTGGATTTTGTGTTATAGGTGATAACCAAATCATACTTACACCTAATTCATTAAAATATCCTTCGTTTACTTTTTGTGTTATCCCTGCTAAATCGCCTCCCCAGTAATTTGCTTTATCTTTTATTTCAGAATCGTTTACAGGTTTATCAATTGATTTATTTCCATTATTAAAACGATCAACCAGCATAAAATAAAGTACTTGTGCATGCTTGTCGGTTCTCTTTATTTGCTCGGCATCTGAAATAACAAATCCATTTTCAAGAGGAATTAAAATGTCGTTAGAGTATCCATTTTCGTTGCTCGACCAGACTCTTATGTATGATCTTTCTAGTTTTTTAGCATTTTTAGGGATTTGAATAGAAATAGTATTTTTTACTATTTTAAATGGAATAGTATAATTATCCCACAAACAAACAATTTGATCAGTAGTACTATTAATTCTTGCTATAATATTATCTGATGAATAGGATTGAGTATACAATTTGGGAGCATTTTCTGAAGGATCGGTTATTGTTATAATAGAATTAAATCCTCCAATATTATTGCTTTCCTGTTCAGCATTTCCTGGGTCGAGCATCCATTTCCCGTCAACAACAAGTTGATATTGATATTTGCCGGGTGATAATACCAAAGTTGTTTTCCAGATTTCACCATCTTTTATGAATTTTTCTGAAGGTGTCCATGAATTAAAGCTTCCTGCTATTTGTACATTTTGGTAGTTTATACCTTTTGGATCGAATGTTAGGGAGTAATTTATTTTTTTCTCGTAAAGCAAAATAATAGAATAATCATATCCATCAATGTAAACATCCATTTTTTCAAGGGCAGGAGTATTTTCAATGGGTGATACATGTATCCACTTTTTATCTTCTGATAGTTTCGATGAATAATTAAGTAAAATAACCGAATCGATTTTCTCAACCTGCTTAAAAAACCCGTTAAGGTATATGTCTGAACCTTCAGTATTTATATATACCGGTCCCGACACTTCATACATTTCAGATGTTTCAGGTATATTCAGTTCAACTGATTTGTTGCATCCCCAAAGTGAAAAAAATGCAATTGCTATAAATAAATTAATTTTGTTCATAGTTGTGATTTTTAACTAATTATTTTAATTCAATAATCATTGCTGATTTGGCATTTAGCTTTAATTGTGTCAAATCGTTAATAGTTGTATTCGAAATGATATCGAAACCAGAAGAGTACTTATTTAGAATTTCATTAAAATGTGTTGTATTTAGTACTTGTTTGGTAGAATTATTATTTAAAACTATCATAACACTTTCAGATTCGTTATACCTGAAATACACATAAATATTATTTTCTGGTATAAAATGAATCAGCTTGCCTGAATGAATTACTTCTTTAGTTTTGCGCCAGTTAAGAATATTTTTGTAGTATTCGAAAACCTCATTTTGTGATTTAGATCTTCCTTCAGTTGTAAAACAATTTACAGAATCATTAGGCCAGCCTCCCGGGAAATCTTTACGCATTTTACCATGCTGCTCGTGAGAAAATCCTTCCATAAGCAATTCTGTTCCATAGTATATGGAAGGAATACCTCGTGTTGTAAGCTGAAAAGCAATGGCCATTTTTAACTTACTGATATCTTTTTGAAATGATGAAAATATTCGTGTGAGGTCGTGATTATCGAGAAACACAATAGTATTCATTGGATTTTCATACAAAAAATCTTGTGAAAGAATATAATAAAGTCGTGAAATTCCATCGGTCCATGTTTGATCCTCGCTAAATGCTTTCTCTATTGCGTAATGCAAAGGAAAGTCTGTAACAATAGGTATATTTGAAGAATATCCATCTGTGTTTCTGTTGTTTTTTTGCCAGTAGGCTGTATGTGCTATTTCTTGCAACCAGGCCTCACCAATAATTGTAAATTGTGGGTATTCAGTTATTATTGATTCAGCCCAATGAGCAATCATTTCTTTATCGGCATAGGGTTGTGTATCAAGCCTTATACCATCAATTCCTGAATATTCAATCCACCAAATTGTATTTTGAATTAAATGGGTTGCCAGAAATTGATTTTGCTGATTTAAATCGGGCATGTTCTGGTCGAACCATCCATTCTGTTGTAAATTCTTATCAATATCTGATGCATAAGGATCGGTAGCTACTTCTGATCGGTAGTTTGAACGCGTAAA
>MENE01000120.1:0-4177 GCA_001769005.1 Bacteroidetes bacterium GWA2_31_9b
AGGACCAATATGGAAATATATGATTGATAATATTGATGATGTGATGGAACGACTGGGCGCAAATTTACACAAGCCAGGAGCCGGAGCATTACGAAGGATATCAGATGAAGCCCTTTCTGAGCTTAAAAGTATTTTTGATGTTACAGGGGCTAATGATTTTTATAGTGAAATAGAGAAACATTCAGAAAAAAAAGCTCATGAATTAGGTTTTGATTATCAAAAAGAAGGAATCAATAACGAGTTTTTCAATCATATTTTTAAATTCAACAGCAATAATCATTCGAATTAATTATGAGGGAAGAAGGTAAAAAACAAATCTGGAAAGATTATCAGAAAGAAATTGCTGACGATCACTTTTTTTATGTTCGTAGCTGTATCAGGCAAAGCTTTTTTCCCGGTTCTGAGACAGCATTTATTAATATTTTACGAGAAGAACTTGGTAAAGATATTTATGAACATCCTGATCATACCACTTGTACAGGTATTGGTTATCATTCCGATTTGGTACCATTCGAAACCATAATGACTGTTGTTGCCAGACATTTTGCCCTTGCTAAAGAAGCCGGATATAAAAATTTTGCCATTTCATGTGTTACCTCATTTGGTATATATTCCGAAATTATTGAAACCTGGAAGCATTTTCCTGAAACACTCGAAAAAACACGAGAGAATTTATATAAAGCGACGAAACGCGAATTTGATATACCAGAAAACATTGCTCATGCAAGCGATATCATTTATAAGTTCAGAAATGAAATTGCTCAAAGGGCAAAAATTAAATTAATAAATATAAAAACCGGTGAACCATTAAATATTGTGGAACATATTGGTTGCCACTACTCAAAAATGTTTCCAAAATATGGTCAAGGAGGAGCAGAGTTTCCTGAGGTTTTAGCTGGAATGATTGATGCCTGGGGAGGTAAAGTTGTTGATTATCCCGAACGTCGTCATTGTTGCGGATTTGGATTCAGGCAATATCTGGTGCAGGCAAACCGCGGGTATTCTGTAGCAAATTCGAAAAAGAAATTTGACTCAATGGAGCCATATAAACCCGATTTTATTCTGGCAAACTGTCCAGGATGTTCTATGTTTATGGATAAGTGGCAATACACAATTTCAGAAATGGAAGGAAAGACCTATGCTGAAAATCAACAAGGAATACCTGTTTTAACATATGAAGAACTTGCAGGTTTAGTTATGGGATATAATCCCTGGGATTTGGGATTACAGTATCATCAGATTCAGTCGGAACCACTATTACGTAAGCTGGGAATAGAATTTTCTGTTGAAGATAAATACAAAACAAAGGACGGAAGGCAAATGCCAATTCCAGAATGTCCTGCTAATATTAATTTTTAGGTTATGAGCAAAAAAGTTGTTGTAATAGGTGGAGGAATTACCGGAATGGAAGCATCAGTTCAGCTTTCTGCTTTAGGATATTCAGTTACTGTACTCGAAAAAGAAAGTCAGCTTGGTGGTCATTTGAACGACTGGACAGTTCTTTTTCCAAATTTGCGCAAAGGGAAAGAAATAGTTTCTTTTCTTGAACATGGACTTGAATTACAGGAAGTAAATATTATTTATAATTCGAAAATCAACGAAATAAAAAAAATAAATAAACATTACGAGATATTGCTTGACAATCAAAAATCAATTATTGCTGACGCTATTCTTGTTGCTACAGGTTTTGACCTCTTTGACGCTCACCGGAAAGAAGAATTTGGTTACGGAATTTACGAGAATGTAATTACATCGTACGATCTAGAAAAAATATTTGCTAAAGGAGGAGAAATAAAAACTCCATCGGGTATTAAACCTAAACGAATAGGATTTATTCATTGTGTTGGCTCACGCGACGAAAAAGTAAATAATCACTATTGCTCAAATGTTTGCTGTGTAACCGGGGTGAAACAGGCTATGGAATTAAAAACGCTTATTCCTGATGCAGAGATTTTCAACTTTTACATGGATATGCGTATGTTCGATACTCACTTTGAAGAATTGTATCTCGAATCACAAAAAAAATACGGCATCAATTTTATTCGTGGTAGATTATCGGAAGCAAACGAAGCAATTGATAAACGAATAGTTATTAAAGTTGAAGATACATTGACCAGTCGCCCTTTAAAAATGACAGTTGATATGATGGTTTTACTTGTTGGTATGGAGCCATCGAAAGGAACAAAAGAAATTGCAAACCTGCTGAATTTAAAACTACGCGAAAGTGGATTTTTAAAACCGGAAGACGATCATACCATGTCGAATGTATCGAATATGCAGGGGGTATTTTTTGCTGGTACATGCAGTGGCCCCATGTCAATTAAATACACCTTTACTGATGCACGTGCCGCAGTAACAAAAATTAATTGTTATTTAAAAGAGTACGAATTACAAAACCGAATTATACTTAACTAAGAATGTCAGTTTTTGGATTTAAAATAAATGAGGGTAGAGTTATCGATTATGATAAAACCGATAAACGGATTTTTAACTATTTGCAAAAAAATGAACCAAGTTTTAATCTTTGCATTTTTTGTGGTTCTTGCACATCAACCTGTTCGGCAGGTAATTTTACTGATTTTAATATCCGCAAACTGAAAATGAATATTCGCAGGGGATTAACTGATAATATTGAAAAAGAAACAGAAAAATGCATGCTTTGCGGTAAATGTTTTTTGATTTGTCCTCGTGGTGTGAATAACCGAAATATTATTTTGAAAGTACGCGAAGCATTAACTAAAATCGAAAGCCATGACATCTAGTAGTTATTTTGTTTTGCCATTTACTATTGGCTTAATTGCTTTACTGGCATTTTTATTTGTTCGATTTGGAGTTTGGATTTACAAACTCAATAAAGAAGATAAAAAACTGATTAGAAAAAACATCTTTTCTATAAAATCACTTCAGGCAATAAAAGAAATTGTTACTGAAAGCTTATTGCACAACAACATTTTCAAAACAAATAAAGTGCTTGGTTACATGCACATGAGCCTTGCTTTTGGTTGGCTTTTATTAATAGTTGGTGGACATATACAAACCTGGATTTATTACAATAGCTTTTCGAATCCGGTTTATATTCCCATATTTTTCGAATATTTTGTTCACAATAAAGCAGGAATGCTTTTTGGCGAAGTATTAACATTTACAATGGATTTCATATTATTGGTTATACTTTCGGGCGTAGGTCTTGCATACTTCAAACGATTCCGCTCGAAACTTTTCGGAATGAAAAAAACAACATCTCTAAAAGCAGGAGATAAGTTTGCATTGGCATCATTATGGCTTATTTTTCCGTTACGTTTATTTGCAGAAAGCACAACAGCGTCACTACATAATACTGGTGGATTTTTAACTCAGAACTTTGGAAACTGGATTTCCGGATTTATTCCTGAAACTACATTTGAACCTGTTTTCTGGTGGGCTTATTCGATTTCATTGGGAGTTTTCTTTTTATCGCTACCTTTTTCACGATACATGCATATTCCAACAGAAATACTACTCATATCATTAAGAAAATGGGGAGTTCAATCAAAACAAACATTTGATTCTTTTGCCGATGTTGAGCTCCATGCTTGTTCACGTTGTGGAATTTGTATCGATCCTTGCCAGATGTCATCTACAGGAGTAAGCAAAAACACACCCGCAAGTTACTTTTTAAAATCGGTAAGAGATAAAGAAGCTACATCTTACAATGCTTTGAATTGCTTAATGTGTGGTCGTTGCGAAGAAAAATGCCCGGTTGGAATTACAACAACAAATCAACGATTAGCACAACGAATAGGTTTTGCAAATGATAAACAGGGAGATTTCTCTTATTTAAAAGATATTAATCAACAAGGAAAAGCTGATGTAGTTTATTTTGCTGGATGTATGTCGCATTTAACACCGGGAATTACACGTTCGATGATAAAAATATTCCGTAAAGCAAAAATAAATTACTGGTTTATGGATGAGGATGGTTCTGCATGTTGCGGTCGACCACAAAAACTTGCCGGAAATTTGAAAGCCATGATTCAGCTTATGGATTTTAATAAAAAGAGAATAATAGAATCCGGTGCAAAAACAATTGTTACATCATGTCCTATATGTTTTAAAGTTTTTTCAGAAGATTATAATTTAGGAATTGAAGTATTACATCACACACAGTATTTAAATCAACTTGTAGATAAAAAATTAT
>MENE01000120.1:4192-4884 GCA_001769005.1 Bacteroidetes bacterium GWA2_31_9b
ATAATAAAAAAGTTGTTTATCACGATCCATGCGAGTTGGGACGTGGAGCAGGAATATACGATGAACCAAGAAAACTGCTTATGCGTGTTGCAAAATTACAGGTAACTAAGCACGAAAAGCAAGATGCTTTGTGCTGTGGTGGTAGCTTAGGGAATTTAGAACTATCGAGCTTAGAGCGATCAACTATTGCTAAAGATGTGGTAGATGAACTTACCCGATCGAAACCCGATATTATTGCAACAGCTTGCCCAATGTGTAAAAAAACCTTTGTAAAAGTTTCTGATGTTCGGGTTTTAGATGTTGCTGAATTAATTGCAATGTCGATTCCTGAAGGATATGAAAGAACAGAAAAAACGAAAAAAATCAATGTTATTCAGGAAGAATTAGTGTAAAATGATATAAAAAAAGCGCGAAGGATTTCCTTCGCGCTTTTTATAAGAAAAAAATTATTTTGTTACATTAAAAGTATTTTCAAATAAATCTTTATTCTCTTTTATTTTCTCATCATTTCCATATACACAAATTGCATTTTGTGAAAGAATGTCTTGGATCATTTTGCTCATTGATTTAATATCTTCAGAAGTAGTTGCTAAAATTGCACTTCTCTCAACTTTTAAATCTTCGATAGTCTTTTTATTAAAATAATTTTTCACTGCAATCGAACCTCTTTGCGATGCTGTTGTAGGTTCATC
>MENE01000120.1:4912-6432 GCA_001769005.1 Bacteroidetes bacterium GWA2_31_9b
CGGGTCATTTCTTTCTCGTTTGCTACAAATGTTTCTAAGAATTTTGGTGAAGCATCATAATTCTCAATAGTTTCCTTCAGGTTTGGATCTCGATAAGATGCAAAACAAGCATTTCCCGAAGCAGAAAAATCGCTGAAACCACCATATGCTCCTCCAATTACTCTTATTTGAGTATGAAGATAATCTGTTGAAAGTACTTGATTTAAAACAAGCATTTTACCACTCCAATTATATCCTAATTTTTTATAATCAAATCCTTTAAGAACATACTGAACTTTTGAAGCTGACATTAATCCCTCGTTCTTTTTGTTTAAATCAAATTTCCAGTCATTGATCTGACCGTTTCCTTCGGGAAGAGATGATGTTAAAATCTGAAATCCGTCAGAATAAGAGGGATAATTCTCGTTTGAACAGGTAATACTTGCAATCATGTTTTTCTGATTAAACAATATAGATGCCGTTTTTACAAGATTTTCGCTTATTTCTTTATTTTTTGTTTCAAAATTTGTAGTTAGATCTGTAATAAATCTATAGTAATCTAAGCCATCTGTTAATTCGTTAAACATTCCTTCGTTTAAATAATATGAGCTCAAACGTGTCATAGCGTATCCTAACCCATTATTTTTTACTCTGGATTCTACTCTTGCCTGGTGTCTGGTAAGTACGTCTTTTAAACGGCTAATGTCATTATAGTTCGTTTTATTTAAAATCTCCGAAGCAAGTTCAAATAACTTATTGCTCTTTTCAACTGTTGCTTTTGATGAAACTACAAATCGTGGAACAAGTTTGTCGTCTGAATTATTTTCTAAATAAGTGTTTATGTATGTATAAAATCCTCCGGTATGAATATTCAGAGCATTATCCAATTCTCCGAATGTATAATTTTCGGTATTTAACGTTCCAATTAATTCTGCCAATAAACTTGCATAAGGAACTAATTCCTGAGGCAAAGCACGAACATCAAAATAGATATTGGCATACAAAATATTATTTGTAAAATCTTCATGATAAAGAACAGGAATATTTGAAATTGATTTTTCTTCTAAATCATACCATTCAACTTCTGGATTGATATCTGAAAGTGCTAACATAGGAATTGTTGCTAATGCTTCAGGCGAATCTTCTTGCTGTTGGTATTCTTTTAAAGCTTTTGTTTCTTCAACTAGTTTTGCTAAGTCTTCTTTACTTAAACCGGCTTTATATTCGGCAAGTTCTTTTTGCGCTTTTGCAGCTATTTCTTTTTCAAGTCCCGGTTGTGGTTTTAATACCATTAACAAAGCATGAGGATTAGAAATTAGCTGTTCCTTGATTATTGATTCTAATAATCCGGTTTCAATTCCTGCTTTTACTTTTGATAATGGAGCTTCAAATTCCAATCCTAGGAATGGGTCATTAGCAAAGAACAACCCTTTGTACGATCGCATCAAATACATCATTCCTTTTTGAGAAGTATTTCCTTCACGCAAATTGAATTCCATCCTGTTTACAATACCTTCAATCATTGTTTTATCAATACCTTC
>MENE01000120.1:6487-21083 GCA_001769005.1 Bacteroidetes bacterium GWA2_31_9b
TCAGCATTGGCATTTTGAACTGTTATTTGAAAAACATTTTGCTGAATATCATCTATTGAAGCTCTTATATCTTTTCCAATTCCGGCTTCTTGTATTGCTAATCGTATTGGAGCAGATTCATGATTTACTAAAGCTTCTTTCAAAATATCCAAAGCCATTACCAGTTCCTGATCGGTATTTAATCCGGTAACAAAACTTAAACTTAAAAAAGTATTGTCTTTGGTTTCGCTACCTTCTGGAACAGCATATGATTTTTCAGCAATCAATTTAGCTTCGAAAGGTTTCTGGATAGGAATTTCAATTACTTTATCCGATTTTTCGTATTTCGATAAATATTCCGTATCAATAAATAGCAACTCTTTATTTAAATCAGCATTTCCATACAATAACACAAAACTGTTTGTTGGGTGATAAAAGGTTTTATGGAAATTTCTAAAATATTCATCAGTTAGCCCGGGAATAGCACTTGGATAACCACCTGAAGAAACTCCATATGTATTATCGGGGAATAATAATTTATTAATCTGATAATTGAGTTCTCTTGTTGGACTTGAAAAAGAACCTTTCATTTCATTATATACAACTCCTTTATAAACAATTTCTCCGTTAATATCGTCTAATTCATAATGCCATCCTTCTTGTTTTAAAATTCGAGGATCGGTGTGTAATAATGGATTAAAAACAGCATCCAAATATACATGCATCAAATTAAAATAATCCTTTTCGTTCATACTGGCAACAGGATATGTTGTAAAATCTGAACCCGTCATAGCATTAAGAAATGTATTTAATGATCCTTTACTAAGAACGTCAAAAGGACTTTTTACTGGAAAATTTACTGAACCGTTCAAAACTGAATGTTCCATAATATGAGGTGTTCCATAATCAGTTTCAGGAGTAGTCTTAAACGAGATGTCGAAAAGCTTGTTTGCATCATCGGCAGCAATTTTTAATAGTCGTGCACCACTCTTTTCGTGAATAAAGTATAAGCAGTTGGCATTAACTTCTTTAACAAATTTGTTTTCGATGAGTTTAAAACCAGAGTAGGTTTTACCCACTTCAAACTCAGGTTGCGATGTGCAAGCCCACAAAAGACTTACAAAAACAACGAATACAAGAGAAAAAATTTTGTTTTTCATTTTAGGTTTTTTTTAATAATTAAGATTAAGTTTTTTTTAAGTAACAGATTTATTCTGTTAAAATTTAATATTAATTTGATTATTTAATATGGTAGAATTTTAAGTATGAATCAACATCGAGCTCTTTCCCTGTGCCATTAACCATTCGTTGTTGCCAGGTATAATATTCTCCTCCTATATAAAATTGCTGCAAATAGCTTCCCACTTCTTTATTAAAAGCATAATTGGACCCGAATTTTTCTTCGAGTGTTTGGTGAATTTGGCAAGCTACAATGTCAGCAATTAAATAGTTTTGTAAATACAAAGGATAGGAAACATAAATAATATTTTTAAGGTCTTGAGTTCGAATTTTATCTGTTTCAATGAGCATGTATTTTTTAGCTACTTCCGTTTGAATTTCCTCATATGACTTCTCAGGATACAGATAAAGTTCCATTTCTTTCACAAAGTTTGATAAATGGTATCGAATAAAAGCAGGAGCATAAGTGTTCATAATTTCCTGTCGTTTTTTAATGTCTTCGTCGGTTAAAGAAGTATATTTTTTTAACCATTCGTCATTTCTTGTAAATCCCGCAGATGTTTCGGCCATTCCTTCCGAAAACGCCGGAGCTCCATTTCCCGGAATCCATTCGTATCCTTCTAAAATTGGTGAGTTAATAGAATTATATAAACCATGTAAACCATGACCCATTTCGTGCATCCAAACCGAAATATCCATCCCTAATGTCATTACAGCCCTGAAATCATAAGGAATATTTAACATAATTCCCTGACCACCAACTCCCGCAGGTAGTTGTTTTTCAACTAACTTTGCAGGTAAATTGGTGTAATCAATACCAATATTTGCAAGCGATTCTTTAACGAGATCTATATTGTTTTTTTCAGGTTCGGGAGGCGTGTTATTTGCATAAAACATACCAATATATTGAAATGCATTTCGCTGATCAAACTCACTAATTTGTTTTTCGGCTTTAGTTTTTTCAACCAGGGTTTTGTAAGACTCAAGTGTTTCTTTATCAAGCTTTTCAACAAAATTAGTAAACCATGTATAACCTAAACCATTATTATCGAATGAAAGGTGAACATAATTATCGAAACCCAGCTCCTGTGCTTTTTTATTTCTAAGTTTAATTAAAGTAAGCATTTTTGTTGAAAAATCATCGGTATTATTATTGTTATCATCGGTTACTTTGAGCATTTCTTCAAGCTCATTTCTGAGTTTCATTATTTCGGCATCGTATTCAACTTTGGCTGAAAGTAATGTGTTATGCCAAACTTCAATACGTCTGCGAAGTAGAGTGTCTTTTACTTCTGATCTTTTTGGATACCAGGTATCGATATATGAATTTAATGTATCATTCGTTAATAGATCGTAGTATTTATTTTTTGGAGCTACAAGATCTGCTTCGGCTTCACCCGAATAAAAATTCCAATATGCAGTTCCTAGTTCTATCGATATTTGTTCGTACTGTATTTCAATGCGGTTTAAGAATTTTTCCAGTTCTGTTTTTTCCGCATTGCACGATGAAGCAAAAAAAATGGAAATTAATGCGACAAGCGTGAATATCGACATTGGTTTTTTTAATGAATGGTTACTTTTTCTCATAAAACTATTTTTAAAATTCAAGGTTAATAAATGGGTTAATTCTCTAATTTTCATTTGACAATAAAAAACAATCGGAGTTTAATGTAGATTTAATCTTACTTATAAATTTTTTATAAGTTGATTTAAGATACTTTTACGATTTTCAGGTAGGTCTTTATATTGATTGTCAGTCAGTACAGGAATTGCCGGCCAGCCATTATCAACCCAATCCAGTTGATCAAAAATCCTTTTTCCGTTGTATCGCGGAATAACATGGTAATGCACATGATGGTCGACCATCATCAACATTAGATAATTCATGATATTGTAATTAAAAGTTCCTTTCATTGTTTTTTCAACTACTTGAATTAATGCACCCAAATCTTCCATTTCTTTTGAAGTAACTTCTGATAATTGCAGTGCATACCTATTTAGTGAGATTATTCCTGATCCCAAAGTTGGTTGTACAGGTCGTAGCGACCATGTCCACGATTTATTTTTATAAATGGTGTATTCATCAACGTTAAATTTTATTTTAAATTCGTTGAATATTATACTAGAATCCATAAAAATAATGGAATTAAAAAGTGATTACTTTATCGCTGTCAACAGTTAATTGTGTAAGCTCTTTCATTGTGCTTAATGCTGAACCTGCAACCAATTCTAACTTATCAATTCCCCTTGCTTCGGCACACGATGTACAAATTTTTAATACACCCTTTTTTTGCACAAAAAATTTTAACATTCGTTCAATGTTATAGTACCCATCGGGTGTTTTCTGGTTTGGTAAAGCACAGGTTACAGCATCGGCCATTAAAAAAATAGTTACTTCAGAAGTTTCAAAATCTTTAAGAATTTGATTTGCCAGTCGTAAGCCGTTGTAAGCTTTTTCTGTTCCGTATGGAGCATCGTTAATAATGATAAGTGTTTTCATGTAAGTATATATTAAAAGGTTAACGAAATAGAATAAATAATTCTTATACAAAAGTGCAAAAAAAGAAAACGAAAAAAAATTATGGTTATTCTTTATTTCATATAAAACAAAATTAGCTAACTTGTAGTTTTAGAATAAAAAAAGCAATGAAACAGTTTTTTATTTTTGCGGTATTCTTAATATCCATTATTCTATCATCCTGTTTGAGTGATATGCCCGATTCAATTTCTTCGGATTCTGAAATGAACACATCCATTGCTTTCCCGTTGGGCGAAACATCGCTCGGATTGAATTCAATTAGTGGATTCGATGAACAATTACTCGACATAAATCCGCTTACAAATGAACCATATTGGGTTGAGTTTGAGGAAATACCACTTAGTTATTCAATGCCTTTTGAAATAGGAGATATTTATCAGAATTCTGAAGAAATAGTTAAACTGACTTTCAGGTTAAATATGTACAACGGATTTCCTTCCTTTGTAAGTGTACAACTATATCTTATTAATGAATCTGGCATTTATGTTGATCAGCTTTTTGATGATGGCCCAATTGAATTAACTCCTGCAACAGCAAACAATAATGGAGAAATAACATCTAAACCACACGAACAAAAAGATATTCCTTTTAATTCTGATAGAATTAATAATTTGCAATTTGTAAATCGGATTATGGTAAGTGTTGTTTTTAATACTGAGAATATTGATGCTGAATTGGTCGGATTTTACGACGAGTACTTTGTTGATGTTCAGATTGGAGTTAAGGCACAATTGAAATTCGGAATTTAAATCCAAATAAATGAAAAACGCAAGTTTAAAATATGCAATCTTAATAGTGTTAGTTTTTTATTCATTTGCATTATTTCCACAACAAAACAGCACCTTTTTTTTAATGCATCGTGTTCCGCAATCAAATTTATTAAATCCGGCCGTTCAGATTGATTGCAAATGGTATGTTGGTATTCCTGCTTTAGCATCAACTCAATTTAATTACAGCAATACAGCATTTTCCTTTAATGATATTTTAGGTGGAGGAAATTTTGATATTGATGCCTTAAACGATAACGTTCATCGTACCGATTTGCTTGCTTCAGAGTTACATCTCGATTTAATAGCATTAGGTTATCGTTACAATGAATATTACATCACATTTAATATTGCTGAAAAAGTGAATATAGCGTTTACTTCACCAGGTGATTTGGTTGGATTAGCCTGGCAAGGAAATACACAGTTTTTGGGTGAAACAGCAGAGTTTAATAATCTGCGGACAAATACCTCGTATTATCGCGAATATGCTTTAGGAGTTTCTAAGGTTTTTGACCCTTATCGAACATTTGGGATTCGAGCAAAATTACTATTTGGAAAACTCGGAATATATTCCGGCAAGTCGGAAATGAGCTTATATACTAATGAAACAACTTACGAATTAAATCTGGAAGCAGATATTAATGTAAACTCATCAATCCCGATAACGGTAAACCAAAATGCTGATGGAGGAATTTCAGGAATAACTATGGATGAATTCGATATTATGGGAACTTTATTTAATTCCGAAAATAAAGGTTTTGCAATTGACCTGGGAGGAATATACAAATACGACGAAAACATTACTCTTTCGGGAAGTATTCTCGATTTAGGTTTTATACATTGGAAAACCGATCCAAATAATATTCAATTTGAAGGATCATTTGATTACGCCGGTACTGGTTTTGGAAGTGGCTTTGATTCAGAAGGATATATATTGGAACTCAGGGATTCTATAATGGATGCTCTAACCCAGAATGTAACTCAGGATTCCTATTATTCGTGGTTACCATTACAAATTTATTTAGGAGGAATGTACCAATATATGCCAAAGCTAGGAATTGGAGCTGTAAACCGAAATGTAATTTATAGAAACAAATTGCATTCATCGTTAACTTTATCGGTTAATACAACACTTTGGAATAAATTCTCAGCAAGTCTAAGCTGGTCGTATTTAAATAATACCTATAAAAATATTGGACTCGGACTCGCTTGGCATGGTCGAGGTTTTCAATTGCATATGGTAAGTGATAATGTTCTGGGAATATTCAAACCACTTGATGCACGAAACTTAAATATACGATTTGGATTCAATCTTATGCTTGGATGCCCAAGAAACAAGCAGGAAGCAGCAGAATTAAATAAATATTCAGGGAGTTCAGAAAATGCAAACTGTTCGTGGTACGAAAAGTTGGAAGAAAAGTATAAGAAGAAAAAGAAAGCACTAAAGAAATAAATGATTTGTCGGCTCGGAGGGGATCGAATGCTGACGCTTCGGTCAGCATCCCGATACTTTTGTGTCGTCGGGGCCCTCGACCCTAAGATGTTTTTATTGGATTTGTCGGCTCGGAGGGGATCGAACCCTCGACCCCATGATTAAGAGTCATGTGCTCTACCAACTGAGCTACGAGCCGAAAAATAAATTAAAAATAGCAATTTTTTTGATCCCAATGAGTTTTGCCTCTATAATTAATAAATTATAAATCTACCAAACTTAATTTCTATGCATAAAATATATACTGTTTCTTCTTTATGAATGTATTTCCATATTTCTAATATGCAACTTACCTTTTAGTAACTTACCATTTGGTAACATCATCAAAATGTAAGCTATTGCTTATATGGTAGTAAACGACATATGTTGATGGACGTATTTACTTCGCCTTCCATGCCCTTTTATAAATTTGGCGATATTTTGTTTCTTGAAAAGATTTCGATTAGCGATTGGGAATCTTTTATAAAAAAAAGATTTGATGAAACTGACAAAAAAATTGATAATCAAAGCGCAGCATTAATTGCTGAACTCGCTGAATGCCATTCGTATTATGTTCAGCAACTGGCTCAACAATCTTGGTTACGAACTGCCGATAACTGTTCTAAGGAAATAATTCTGGATGCATTTGAAGACTTGATATTACAACTCAGTATGCTGTTTCAAACAATAACAGATGGATTAAATAACAGCCAGATAAACTTTTTAAAAGCAGTAATAAATAATATTGCACAGTTTAGTTCAAAAGAAACTATCATGGAATATAATCTTGGAACATCTGCCAATGTAACAAAAATTAAAAAAGCACTGATAAATAAAGAGATTATTGATATGCAAAATGATGTGGTATCATTTCTTGACCCGTTTTATAGGTATTGGCTAAAAAAATATTTTTTCAAACTTTGAGTAACATTTAAGGTATTATTAAGGAATATTTATTAATTGGCGGAATTTAAAAACAAAAAACCCCGCTAAAAGCGAGGTTTTTGTTGTCCGACAAGGATTCGAACCTTGACAGGCAGAACCAAAATCTGCAGTGCTACCATTACACCATCGGACAATCAATTATTTAATGTGGTGCAAATTTATAAAAAAAATGTTGTCTGCAAATATATTCTACACAAATTTTAAAAAAATAAAAAAACTTTCACAAATAGTGAAAGTTTTTTGTTGTCCGACTAGGGGTCGAACCTAGACTCTTCTGATCCAGAATCAGATGTGTTGCCAATTACACCATCAGACAAAATGAATTGAGATGCAAGTTTATAAAAAAAATGCTGTTTACAAATCATTTTTATCAAAAATTTCTAATTTATTTTCTATTGTATTCAACAAAACCGTCTTTTTCCATAATCCAGTACTTTCCAATTAGTTCTTCTCTGTTAATGTATTCCACGCTTTCGAAATAATCTAGTTGATTAACGATACTTTCATCGATATATAAAATGTAACCATCGGGTACAGAAATGGTAACATCAACTTCAGGGAATGTCCAAATTTTAATGTTTTCTAATGGGAAATAAGAATCAAATAAAATTATTGAATCATGTTGACTACATGAATAATGTATTTTTTTAGTATTTTCAAGAGCATTCTCCCGGTCTGAACCACGACCTTCTTTTTCTATTTCTATCGAGAATTTATCATTATTTGTTCTAACAATATCAATTTCAGGCAAAGCATATAACATCTTGTTGTTATGTTTATCGTAAGTAACCGAAAATTCATCATCAAAAATATAATATTTTGATGTTTCTAATGAGCTGTCTTTATAAGCTTTGAGATATAAAGTTTTATTTGCAGGAATACTTATTTCAGGATTTTGTGTGTCTCGAACAGAAATAGCAAGCGTTTTTACTTTAGAAAACGAAAGAGCTGCAACAACAATGATACAAGCAACCCAAAAAACAAATCCGATTACAGCAAAAGGTTTATCGTTAATTTTAAATCGCAGAAGTAATTTAAGTCCACCATAAATAATAGCAACAAGTGGAATAAATACAATTAATAAAGCAGCAATACTAAAAATCCAAATGGTTTGAGGATCTAAAAACGAATGCAACATATCGTTGTAAACCAATTGGTTATCGATAAATACATTGTTCCAGGGCATAAATGCTTCACCAACAATTAACCAACCTGTAAGACCAATTAGAAAACTAACTCCAACCATGATCATAATGACACCAATAAATCCACCGATTACTTTAAAAAATACTTTGAAAATTTGTCCAACAGCATTGAAGAAACTTTCAAGAGCATTTCTGTTTCTTTCATAATCTTTAGTATTTCTATAATTGCCTAAATTTGTTCTAACTGTTTCAAATTCAGCTCGAACATTTTTTTCAATATCAGCAATAGACATATTTTCCCCTCTCATCTCGAGTCTCTGAACTGTGGTATAAGCAGCAGGAAGTAATGCCCAAAGTACAATATATATAACACCTGCAACACCCCAGGCAAGTAGTAAAACAACAAAAATAACTCTAAAAATTACTGGGTCAATATTAAAATAAGCACCCATACCGGAACATACACCACCAAAAACTCTATTTTCAGGATCGCGATACAAGCGCTTTGTTGTTTGATATGTTTTTGATTCCTGATCGGTTCCAAATTCTTCGGGTTTTCCCATGATATCAATTATTTCATCAATATCTTCTTTTGAAACAACTTGTTTTTGATCATTTAGCTTACTTTGAAGTATTTCGGCTATACGGATTTCAATATCAGCAATAATTTCTTTGCCTTCTTGTTCAGATGCAAACTTTTTATTTATTGATGTTAAATAGTTTTGTAAAATTTGGTATGCATCTTCATCTATATTAAAGAATACTCCGCTAATATTGATTTTTACTGTTTTTTTCATTTTAGTTAAGTATTTATTTGTTGTTTATTGAATTTACTGCTGATACAAGTTCTTCCCACGATTTTTTTAGCTCAACAAGAGCCTCTTTACCATTATCGGTTAGCGTGTAATATTTTCGGGGAGGACCCTGAGTAGATTCTTCCCATCGGTAGTTTAATAATCCTAAATTTTTTTGTCGTGTAAGTAGAGGATATAGAGTTCCTTCAACAACAATCATTTTTGCATCTTTTAATGCATTTATGATATCGGAGGCATAATAATCCTTGTTTTCGAGTATTGAAAGTATACAGAATTCAAGAACGCCCTTTTTCATCTGTGCTTTTGTATTTTCGATATTCATTTTTTTAAGTATTTAATTTGAAAAACAGACTCATTAGAATTTCATGTTCTTTTTTACATTTTCGAATTCTTCACGAACTGCACGTTTAATATTTTCAATAGTTATAGCTTCTCCTCGCATTTCAAGTTTTTGTGCAGTTGTTCGTGCTTCGGGTATAGCAATCCAAAGTATTAGATAAATAATTAAGCCTGATCCTAAACCAAAGAAAATAATTATAAATAAAATTCTGAATAGTAAAGGGTCGTTATTAAAATATGCACCCAACCCTCCGCATACTCCACCAAGAACCCGATTTTCGGGATCGCGGTATAATCGTTTTGTTGTTTCGTATGATGACATAGTACTTTTTGTAGATTGATTTGTTTCTGTTTCGTTTGTTGTAGAAAAATCCTGTGGTTCGCCCATTATAGAAATAACTTTGGTTAAATCATCTTTTGAAATAACATCTTTCTTATTTCCCAATGTTTCTGTTAATAATTCGGCTAACCGGGATTCAATATCAGAGAGTATTTCTTTTCGATCGCTATCGGTTGCAAATTGCTTTTCGATTGCAATCAAATAGGAGTGCAGTATTTCGTAGGCATCATCGTCGATGTGGAAAACATAGCCTCCAAGATTAATTGTTTCTGTTTTTTTCATGTTAGTTTTTATTTTATAGTACTATACAATGCAAATAAAAATATATAACAAAGATATGAAAACAAATTAGTACTATGCAAGACAAAGTAGTAAAATATTTTAAGTACAATCATTAAGTATTTGAAAATCAATTAAAATATTTTTATTATTTTTAGAAAAAAATACAAAAAAATGAAATTTCAAGGTTCATTATTAAAGATGTCTGCTGAATTATCTTCACCTGTTAACTATACTCTTGTATTAGGAACAGAAAAGATTATCATGAATTCAATACTTGGCAAGTATATTAAAATTAGTTATTTGAACGAGATCAATTGCATTCGTTGTGGTAGAAAAACATCAAAATCATTTCATCAGGGATATTGTTACCCTTGTTTTATGACAGCTCCCGAAACCGATGATTGTATTTTAAATCCAGAACTTTGTCGAGCTCACGAAGGAATATCGCGCGATATGGAATGGTCAAAAAATAATTGTTTACAGGATCATTACGTATATCTTGCTATTTCAAGCGGTTTAAAAGTAGGGATTACACGAAAATCGCAGATTCCGACCCGCTGGATTGATCAGGGCGCAAGCTATGCGATAAAAATTGCCCAAACTCCAAATCGATACTTGGCAGGTATAATTGAAGTTGATTTAAAAAAATATTTTGCCGATAAAACTAATTGGCGAAATATGTTAGTGAATAAAATTGATACTGAAACACAATTAATTGAACAAAAAAGCAAAGCTCACAAATTGATAAAAAAAGATTTATTAAAATATTTTATTGATGATGACATAATTACTGAATTAAATTATCCTGTAATTGAATATCCCCAAAAGGTTAATTCTGTTGGCTTCGATAACAATCCGGTAATTGAAGCAATACTAATAGGAATAAAAGGACAATATTTAATATTTAACGATGGAAAAGTATTTAATGTTCGTAAACACAATGGATATAAAATTGAATTAGAGTACTAATTATTCATCCTCTTTTTCAATTAATTTGCGCATTTCAGCCCGAATATTATCTAACTGATTTTTCTTATTTACTTCTCTTAGTTTTCGGGCAGTTTGTGTAAAATATTGATGATTTTGAATGAATTTAATTTGATGGAAATTCCATTCTTGAAGCGAATCGATTTTTTTTCGTTCGTTTAATTCTTTAAATAGGTTTATTGATACAGGAACAAAATCTGTTCGCCCCAAATAATCCAGATCGGCATCGCACATAATCTCTTCAAGCAAATTGGTCGGTTGAGGAGGCATTTGAGTACACATAATTAATTTTGAAATACGATCAATTTGTTTTTCGTTGTAATGGTAGCTTGGTAAAATCTTTCGAGCTAATTTAACACTTTCTTCCTCGTGGGTATCGTAATTTACTAAATGCCCTAAGTCGTGAAATAATGCAGCAGTTTTAAGAACCAACATATCTTCATCAGAGACTTTTTCTGATCTACCAATAAGTTCAACTTGTGTAACAACATCAATAGTATGTTTAACATTATGGTAATACAGATTATCAGGTAATCCTTCTTCAAGTTTTGTAAGTACAAATTCTTCAATATCGTTCAAACGAAGAAGCTGGAGCTGAGTAAAGAAGTTTTGGTTAGGGCAAAGTCCTTTAATATCAGCTGAAAGATGAGGCATAAATCCTTCTACAAAATACATATCAATTTCTCCTTTGTACTTAACAGGCATTTTGCCTCTGTATTGACAAATGAAAAATTCTTTTATCATCATAAATGTGTTTTCTGTAATATTTACTCTTCCTGGTTCTCCAGCAGCCTCCATTCTGCTGGCAGTATTTACTGTTCCTCCCCAAATATCATAAGTAATTTTACTTCTTCCCAAAACACCTGCAATTACCGGTCCTGTATCTATTCCAATTCGTAAATCCCAAATTCGTTTTGTACCATCGCCTCTTTCATGTTTTAATGTTTTCATATAGTTTTGCATTTCCATTGCTGCAACAACTACCTCAACCGGATTGGTACGATTTTTTTCCGGAATCCCTCCTGCACACATATATGCATCGCCAATAGTTTTAATTTTCTCAATATTGTATTTTTCAACAACGGAGTCGAATTTTAGAAAAAACTTATCCAGTTCGTCAATCAGCATTTCTGAATCAAGTTGTTCGGAGATCTTTGTAAATCCCTGAATGTCGGAAAACAAAACAGTTACCATGTTGTAATGGTATGGTCCTGCTTTCTTCCCCGATTTTAGTTCTTTGGCAGTTGTTTTTGGTAATACTCTATCGAGTAGATTATCTGCTTTTTCTTTTTGCAATACTACTTCTTCTGTACGTTCGTAAATTATATTTTCAAGTTTAAATCGTTCTTTTGCAAAATAATATGCTCGCCACTTTACAGCTAAAATTGTTAAAAAAAAGATTGTAAAAATATAGATAATATAGGCAAACAATGTTCTGTAAAACGGGGGTTTTATAATAAATGGATATACAGTTTCTTGTGAAATTGTATCAAAAATATTTTTTGCTTTTACCTTAAATGTATATTTCCCTTCGTAGAGATTGGTATATTCTTTAAAGTTATTTAATGTCCATGCAGACCAAGAAGTATCGAGTCCTTCAAGTTTTACTTTATATTGAATTAAATCTTCACTTTTAAAATCAGGCATTACAAACTCGAATTTAATTGTGTTTTGATTGTAGGGCAACGTTTGTATTAATTCAGGATTTGCTTTAAAATTGATTTTTTGAAGAATATCAAAATTAGTTATTAATGAATCATTGCGTGTTGTAATAGAATAAATAAGAATCATATTCTTATGTGAAACAATCTCATCAGCTTTTGTATTAAATCGGATTAATCCCTCAAAACCACCAATCCATACTATCCCTGAGTCGTCGGGATGAATAGATGTAACGATAAAATTTTCTAATCGATTTGTTGGTAAGGGGCTAAACAATCTAACAGAATCTTTTTCGTAATATTTTACATATGTTCTATTAATGAGGTCTTTTTTATCAATAATATTAAGCCATAAATTTTTCTTATTATCTTCAGTAATCGGATATATCCAACTAGTTTCTAACGGGAAATCGATACCAAAAAGAGGATATTTTTCAGCTCGCGATTCACTTTTGTTGTATCTGTATAATCCATTTGAAGTAGAAAATACCACATCATTACTTATTTGAAATAAGTAAATCCATTCAATTTTTTGAGAAAAAAACTCATCACTAGAGTAGTTCTCAAATACTAAATTTGTATTGTAATGGTCAAATGAATAAATTTTGTACAAATCATTATATTTACACGACAACCATATTGTACCATCTACGTCTTCGGCCATACTTGTTATAGAATTATTTATTCCTTTAATATTTCCCTGAGAAATAATTAATCCATTATTATATCTTACAGCAGAAACACCATTCTCATTTCCAATGAATAAAATATCTGGATGTTTTTTTGAATGTAAAACGCATGTTATTTCATTTAGTCGGTTATAAAATAGTGTAGATTTTGTTTCGTTAATTTCATATATCCCATTTCTTGTTGAAATGAATAAACGGTTATCAAAAATATGAAATGCAAAACTTCCTGAGTTTAAATTCTGAACAGGAAAAAACCTGTGATTTATTATGTCCGATGAAATTTCTGAAGGTTTCTCTTTTAGATAATAAACTCCGGTTGATGTTGAAACATAAAGAGTTTTATCAAAACGGATAACATCTGTTACATTGCCCGATAAACCATGTGTATTATTAAAATAATTAAAATTTGAAGGCGTTTCTATTCGGCTAATACCCTGGTTATGTGACGCCCAAAGATTATTAACTTTGTCAACATATAAATAGTTTACCGATTTATTCAATAAACCAGAAGATGTTGTTATATGAGAAATTATTTTACCTCTTTTATCAATTATAATTATTCCTGATAACTCTGTACCTATAGCAAAATTCTCAGTGTTTAAAATACAGGAGCAAGAATATATGTTTTTTTGAATATACTCATCGGCTTCGGTAATAAATGGTTGAACAATAAAATTATCAAAAAGAAAAAATCTTTTTTCATTCTTTATTTTAATAAGTAATTGTTGATTATATGGAAGAATATCAACAATTTTTTTATGAATAAAAAAATCACTGTTAGGTGATGAAACAAATTTATTACCAATATATTTTAACAATCCTTTTTCAAACGTGTGTAGATAAATAGATTCATTAATTAAAAAGATAGTTAATGACACATTGCTAGAATCAATAAAAGATATGTTGTTACCATCCCATTTATAAAGCACTTTTTCGGAACAGAAGTAAACATCAGTTTTATGAGCAATTACTTTCTTAATCTGACCAAATGATAGGGTTTTTATTGATTTTTTTTTAATTAAGGAAACAAAGGTTGATTTGTTGAACTTGTCAGTGGAAAGAAATCCAAAATCGTTATAAGCACCGGCAAATATTGTATTGCTGTCGTTAATAGCAATAACAGGGGTAGAGTTTGTTTTTATCAAACTAAAGGATGAGCCATCGTATTTTATTATCCCATTGGTATTTGCAACATATAAAATACCATTTCGATCTTGAATAATTGAAAAATTTGTGTTAGTTATACCATAATTCTTAAGATAAATACGTTGAATATAGGGATCTCCTGTTTCAATACAATAAACATTTGAACTTGTGATAAGGAAAAAAATACTTGTTATGAAAGAAAAAAAAATGGTATTTTTACAAAAATTTCTTATAAAAAGCATAACTTGTATTTTAAAATACTAACAAAATGAATTATTAGCTGAAATATAAGAAAATTATTTAAGCTATAGG
>MENE01000121.1:0-2592 GCA_001769005.1 Bacteroidetes bacterium GWA2_31_9b
TGCTCGTTTACATCAAATTATGGTTAGCATACATGAATCTTGCGTTAAATACGGAAAAGAAAAAGATGGCTTTGTTAACTACGTTAAAGGAGCAAACGTTGCAGGTTTCTTAAAAGTTGCCAATGCAATGGTTGACCAAGGAGTTATCTAATAATTTAGTTTTTAGCTTGTCTGCCAACAGGCAGGTTTGTAATTTATGGTTAAAGAAGCAACTTTCGGGTTGCTTCTTTTTTTGTTATCATTTTTTTTCTAATTTCATCAAGAAATATTTTTAAAGAAATGAATAACGATTTGAAATATAAAATTGGCTTAAGCCTTATACCAAAAATTGGTCATATTACTGCAAAAAAACTTATAGCTCATATTGGTAGTATTGAAGGTATTTTTAAAGAATCAAAAAAAAATCTGATTAAAATTCCTGGTATTGGAGCAATTTTAGCTGAAAGCATACTAAATTCAAATGTTTTGCCTAAGGCAGAAGAAGAAATAGAATTTATTACTAAAAATTCCATTACTGTTTATTTTTATACCGATAAAAATTATCCTGAACGATTAAAACATTGCGATGATGCCCCGTTGCTGATTTACACCAAAGGAAATGCTTCAATGAATAATCGAAAAGTTTTAAGCATTGTTGGTACTAGAAAAGCAACATCAGAAGGAATAGCTTTCTGTAATAAACTAATTAAAGATTTAGCCCAAAGAGGACATGATCCTATAATTGTAAGTGGTTTAGCATATGGCATAGATGCTGCAGCACATCAAGCTGCAATTGAAAATAATTTAAAAACATTTGCTGTTCTGGGACATGGCCTTGATATTATTTATCCCGCATCACACAAATCTCTAGCTCAAAAAATAATTAGCCAGGGCTTACTCATTACCGATTTTACCAGCAATACTATTCGCGATAAAAATAATTTCATAAAACGAAACAGAATTATTGCAGGACTGAGTGATGCAACTATTGTTGTTGAATCTGGTAAAGAAGGAGGTTCATTAATAACGGCAGATATCGCAAACTCATACAATCGTGACGTTTTAGCTGTTCCTGGTCGAATTTCAGACGAATACTCTAAGGGTTGCAATACATTAATCAAAACAAATAAAGCCGCAATGCTTGAACAAATTGAAGATCTAGAATATTTTCTTGGTTGGGATATTGATAATACTAAAGTGCAAGCTATACAAAGAGATTTGTTTGTTGACTTTAATAATGAAGAGAAAATCATTGTTAATCTGTTAAAAGAAACTGAAGAACTCTCAATAGACTTAATTTGTTTAAAATCAGGGATGCCAACAAGCAAAGTATCCCCTATTTTATTGAATCTCGAGTTCTTAGGAGTAGTCAAAACCTTACCAGGTAAAACATACAAGTTAATTTCGCCAGTTTATTTATGATATAAATCATGTTGTGTTTTTAAACATAATCTTTTGCAACGCCCTTTCTGCGCAAAACTCAATCAGTTTTTAAATTATTTATAAGTGAAGTCATAAAAAAACAAGGAGTTGCCTCATTTAGCTTTAAATTTTTTTCTATATGTTTGTTAGTACATAAACCCTAAAATACAAACTAAAAATTAAATTCATTATGGATCCAAGAGTAGAACAATTTATGGCGAAAATTATTGCCAAAAACCCAAATGAAAAAGAATTTCATCAGGCAGTGCAAGAAGTAGCCGAATCTCTTATTCCTTTTATTGAGGAAAATCCTAAGTACAAACATGCAAAAATCCTTGAACGCATGGCTGAACCAGAAAGAACCATTCTATTCAGAGTACCTTGGCTCGACGACAAAGGAGAAATACAAATAAACAAAGGGTATAGAATTGAAATGAGCAGTGCCATTGGGCCTTACAAAGGAGGATTGCGTTTTCACCCTACAGTTAACTTAAGTATTTTAAAATTCCTTGCTTATGAGCAAGTTTTAAAAAACAGCTTAACTACATTACCTATGGGTGGTGGTAAAGGAGGTTCCGATTTTGATCCTAAAGGAAAATCTGACAACGAAGTAATGCGTTTTTGCCAAAGTTTTATGACAGAATTATTCCGTCATATTGGTCATAATACTGATGTTCCTGCTGGAGATATTGGTGTTGGTGGTCGCGAAATAGGATATTTGTTTGGACAATATAAAAGATTAAAAAATGAATTTACCGGCGTTCTTACTGGTAAAGGTATTCAATTTGGCGGTAGTTTGATTCGTCCTGAAGCTACAGGTTATGGCAATGTTTATTTTGCACAAGAAATGCTAAAAACCCGTGGTGATAGTTTTAAAGGAAAAACTGTTGTTGTTTCTGGTTCTGGAAATGTATCTCAATATGCTGTAGAAAAAGTTACTCAACTTGGAGGCAAAGTTGTTACAATGTCTGATTCAACTGGATTTATTCACGACCCTAATGGAATTACTCCAGAAAAATTAGCCTATGTAATGGAACTTAAAAATGTTAAAAGAGGTAGAATAAAAGAATATGCCGATAAATTTGGTGTAGAGTATTACGATAATAAACGCCCTTGGAATATAAAGTGCGATGTTGCCCTTCCTTGCGCTACTCAAAATGAAATAGATGCTAATGATGCAAAAGCACTTGT
>MENE01000121.1:2713-4720 GCA_001769005.1 Bacteroidetes bacterium GWA2_31_9b
GTTGCTACATCGGGATTAGAAATGACACAAAACTCAATGCGTTTACCTTGGTCAAGAGAGGAAGTTGATCAACGTTTACATCAAATTATGATAAACATTCATGCTACATGCGAAAAATATGGTAAAGAATCCGATGGATTTATTAACTATGTTAATGGAGCAAATATTGGCGGATTTGTTAAAGTTGCAGAAGCAATGTTAGCACAGGGATGCGTATAAATAATATTTAGATTTTTACATAGGGACGATCATTTCGTCCCTTTTTTGTTTATTTACATAGGGTACTTTGAATTGAAATCATCATTTATCTATAATCTTATTTATAGTTTTTATATGTTTGCATCGAAAATTATTAAATGCAGTTAATCGATACTCATACCCATTTATTTTTACCCGAATTCGATTCAGATAGAGATGCGGTAATAGAGAACGCCATTCAAAAAGGAGTTTTTAAAATGTTATTACCAAATGTCGATAGCTCTACAATTGAACCATTAATTCAATTAGCAAAGAAATTTCCTGATCATTGTTACCAAATGATCGGTTTGCATCCAACATCAGTAAACCTAGATTTTAAATCTGAGCTAAATATTATTGAAGAATGGTTAAAAAATGAAAAGTTTATTGCGATTGGTGAAATTGGAATTGATTTATATTGGGATAAAACATTTTTCACACAGCAACAAGAAGCTTTTATGTATCAGATTCATCTTGCAAAAAAACACGATTTACCAATTGTAATACATGCAAGAGAATCTTTCAAAGAAATTTTTGATTTACTTAAACTAGAAATCGATGGTAATATAAATGGTGTTTTTCATGCTTTTACCGGTGATTTAATTCAAGCAAACCAAATCATTGAATGGGGATTTAAAATAGGAATTGGGGGAATAGTAACTTTTAAAAACTCCGGACTTGACAATATTGTTAAAAATATTGATATTAATCATATTGTATTAGAATCGGATTCACCATATTTGGCACCTGTTCCTTTTAGAGGTAAAAGAAATGAAAGTGCTTATATTATTGATGTTGCAGAAAAAATTGCTCAAATAAAAAATATATCACTTGTCGAAGTAGCCAAAATAACTACCGAAAATGCAAAACAACTTTTTAAGTTGTAAAATATGAAAGAGTATAATACAAAATCAATATTAATTATTTATACCGGTGGTACTATTGGTATGATTAAAAATCCAGAAACAGGAGCTTTAGCACCTTTCGATTTTGATCAAATCATGAAAGATGTACCCGAATTAAAAAGATTTGGGTTTCATCTACAAACAATATCATTTACACCTATTATTGATTCATCAAATTTAAATCCTGAAGTATGGGTTAAATTGGTAACACTTATAAAACAGAATTACAACTTATTTGATGGATTTGTTATTTTGCATGGTACCGATACTATGGCTTATTCTGCTTCAGCATTAAGTTTTATGCTTGAGAATTTAGACAAACCTGTAATATTTACTGGTTCACAATTACCGATCGGAACTTTAAGAACCGATGGAAAAGAAAATCTCATTTCAGCAATAGAAATTGCAGCAGCAGAAAAAAACGGACAACCATTGGCTCCAGAAGTTTGTATTTATTTTGAAAATAAATTGTTTCGTGGAAACAGAACAACAAAATACAATGCAGAGCATTTTAATGCATTCGAATCGCCTAATTATCCCTATTTGGCACAAGCAGGTATAAATATAAAATTCAACTATGGAGCAATTCATTATCCTACTTCAAAAAAAGAATTGATCATACATACAAATTTAGATACACATGTCGTTATATTAAAAATATTCCCCGGAATTAGCAGAAATACCTTACATACCATTTTAAATATTGAAGAATCCAAAGCAATTATTTTAGAAACGTATGGTGCGGGAAACGCTCCAACTGATAAGTGGTTTCTTGAAGAAATTAAGCAAGTAATTGATAAAGGGAAAATAATTTTAAATGTAACACAATGCATGGCAGGGAGTGTAGATATGAGTAAATATGAAA
>MENE01000121.1:4751-5530 GCA_001769005.1 Bacteroidetes bacterium GWA2_31_9b
ATAAGCGGAGAAATATCACAATAAAATAGTTTGTATTAACTTATTTTTTTGTATTTTGCGCCCAAATTTTTGAGGTAAAAGTGAAGGAGAAATGGCCGAGTGGTCGAAGGCGCACGCCTGGAAAGTGTGTATGCCTCAAAAGGGTATCGGGGGTTCGAATCCCTCTTTCTCCGCAATAATTTTTTAATACTGAATTTTTTAATAATTTTACAAACATAAAAATCGTTAATAATTTAAAAAGAAAACAAAACATGAAAAAATTATTTGCATTTATAGCAGTTTTTGCGATGCTTACTTTAGGAGCATCTTTCTATTCAGTTGCTCAGGAAGGAACAACTGGTGACGCAACTGTTGAACAAACAACCGATGTTGCTCAAGATACAGCAGCAGCAGCAGTAGTAACAGAAGAAGTTGCTCAGGAACCTGTTCAGGCAGAAGTTGAAGAAAGTCTTTCAATGCATAAAGCTATTAAACTAAAATTCATTGAAGGTGGACCAGGTTTTATGGGTGTTATTCTTCTTTGCTTAATTCTTGGTTTAGCAATTTGTATTGAAAGAATCATTTATTTAAACCTTGCAACAACAAACACTAAAAAACTATTAACAAACATTGAATCAGCTCTTGAAAATGGCGGTGTTGAAGCAGCTAAAGAAGTTTGTCGTAACACTAAAGGTCCGGTTGCTAGTATTTTCTATCAAGGATTAGACAGAGTTCATGAAGGTCTTGATGTAGTTGAAAAATCAGTTGTATCATACGGGGGAGTTCAAATGGGTTTATTA
>MENE01000121.1:5538-8791 GCA_001769005.1 Bacteroidetes bacterium GWA2_31_9b
GCAGGTGATATTTCTCCAACATTAGTTGCTGGTGGTATTAAAATTGCGTTAATCACAACAGTATTTGGACTTATCGTTGCTATGATACTTCAAGTTTTCTACAATTATATTGTATCAAAAATTGATGGCATTGTAAACGATATGGAAGATGCTTCAATTTCTTTAATCGATGTTTTAGTTAAATACAACCTTAAAAAATAATTTACCATGAATAAGCTAATTAGGATACTATATATTGTCCTTCTTGCTGTTTCTGCATTTCTAGGAATATTATTTTATGCAGGGAAAACAGAACTTGATGGCACTCCAGTTTTCACCAATACGTTTATATTATATGCATATATTCTTGTTGGGATAGCTATAATTGCATCTCTTATCTTCCCTCTTGTTCAAATGATAACAAATCCAAAGAATGCTAAGAAAAGCCTGTTAGGAATACTAGCGGTTGCAGTTGTTGTTTTTATAGCTTATATATTTTCATCTTCTGAAACTTTAACTTTTACCGGTTCAGATATGGAAAAATATAATGTTCCAAGTTTATTGAAAAAAGTAGACACTGGAATAATTACAACATATATTCTTGCTGCAGTTGCCATTATTGCTATGATTTACAGTGAAACTTCTAAAATTTTCAAATAGATATTTTCATTGTAACATTTTAGTATATTGACTATATTTAAATTTTAAAACAAAAAATTATGCCAAGAAGACCTGGTGGAACATATAGCGCAGCATCAATGGCGGACATTGCTTTTTTGCTGTTAATATTTTTCCTAGTTGCCACTACAATGGACGTAGATAGCGGGTTATCAAGAAAATTACCCCCAATGCCTCCACCTGATTCTCAAGAGAATCAAAATGAAATTAAAGAACGAAATATTTTTGTTGTTTTAATCAATTCAGGTGATCAGTTAATGGTTGAAGGATTACCAATGAATATTCACAAACTTCGAGGAGAAGCAAAAGAATTTTTAGCTAATCCATCAAATAAAGGAAATTTGCCTGAAAAAACATTGAAAGACATTCCTTATTTTGGTCAAATTGCTGTAACTAAAGGCATTATTTCTCTTCAGAACGACAGGGGTACCAGCTACGGAATGTATATAAAAGTACAAAATGAGCTGGCTGCTGCAGTTAATGAGCTTAGAAATGAGCTTTCGCAACAAAAATTCGGAAAAAAATTTGATGATCTAAATAAAGAACAGGCAGATGCTGTTTCTGATATTTTTCCTCAGATTATTTCTGAAGCTGAACCTAAAAACATTGGAGGGAATAGGTAATGTCAAAATTCAAACGTAAAATAAAAGTTGGTTCTCAGGAAATTTCAACTGCTTCTTTACCAGATATTGTATTCATGTTGTTGTTCTTCTTTATGGTAACAACGGTTATGAGAGAAACAACAATTAAAGTTGTTCAAAAAATGCCTGGTGCAACAGAGGTAAAAAAGCTGGAAAAGAAATCTTTAGTGAGTTATATATATATTGGAAAACCTCGTCAGAGTTTTCAAGCAATATATGGTACAGAACCTAGAATTCAGCTAAATGATGCTTTCGCAAAAGTTGATGATATAAGGAATTATATTATTTCTGAAAGAGAAAAAGTTGATGAAAACGAACGTCCCTTTCTAACTACCTCGCTTAAGGTTGATGAAAATACAAAAATGGGTATTATTGTTGATATAAAACAAGAATTGCGTAAAGCAAGTGCTTTAAAAATTAACTATTCTACTAGAAAAGTTACTGCTATTGAATAATTTCAAATTCATTTTATATTTAAGGAGATGGAGCAATTCATCTCCTTTTTTAATTTTAACCAATTAATGATTTTATAATTGTAATTTTAAATCACTAAAAATTCAATCATTATTGAATAAAACTTATATTTGTATTAATAACCTTTTTTAACTAAAGGTTTATTTGTAACAATAGCTTAAAAACTATGAAAAAACTGAATTACTTTTTTATAATACTAATTGTAATTTTATTAACCGGCAAAATATCATATTCGCAAAAAGAGATATTTATTAAAGAATTCCAATTCGAATTAAAAAAGCTCAGTGCAAATCAATATGAAAATGAATATTTTCTTACCATTACTTTAAATAAGAACTCTCTTTACAAATTTACTGTATTAAATCATATTGGAGATTTTCCGGGGAATGCTATAGTTCAAATTCTTGATGGAAGCCAAATGGTTGCTACAAATTCAATGGGAGATAAGTATTATGAGAAGTTTATGTTCAAATGTACAAAAACCGGATTCTACGATATACTTATCAATTTTAAAGACAATAAAACAGGCTCGTCGCTTATAAAACTATTTCTAGTACAATAAAAAAAGAGCTGAATTAACAGCTCTTTAACTTTGTGATCCAGGGAGGACTCGAACCCCCAACCCTCAGGGCCGAAACCTGATATTCTATCCATTGAACTACTGGACCAATCGTGGTGCAAATTTATAAAAATTATTATCTTCCCGAAAATAATAATACTTTCTTTTCTGATAAATACGAAACATTCTAAATAATTTTGCTTTCCTAAATTAGTTTATTAATCAATTATTGCTAAAGATTATTTAATTTCGCAAGTTGATAAAAAACATCATCTTCAAACTTATCGCATTATGGAATACAATAATAAGAATATCGAGAAAAAATGGCAGGAATACTGGTCTTTAAATAAATCATTTGAAACCACAATAAACAAAGATAAACCTAAATACTATGTTCTTGATATGTTTCCATACCCTTCTGGAGCTGGTCTTCATGTTGGGCATCCATTAGGTTATATTGCAACTGATATATATTCACGTTTTAAACGACTACAAGGTTACAACGTGCTTCATCCTATGGGTTATGATGCGTTTGGTTTGCCCGCAGAACAATATGCTATTCAAACAGGACAACATCCTGCAATTACAACCGATATTAATATTAAACGATATAAAGAACAACTAAATAAAATTGGTTTTTCGTACGATTGGAGTCGTGAATTCAGAACTTGTGATACTGATTACTATAAATGGACTCAGCGAGTATTTATTGAGCTTTTTGAACACTGGTATAATTTAGATTCGAAGAAAGCCGAACCAATCAATTCATTAATTAAGGAATTTGAGATAAAAGGAAATCAGTTTATTCATGCATCCTGTTCTGAAATATCCGTTTTTACTTCAACTGACTGGAATACTAAAACCGAAGACGAAAAACAGATTGTTTTATTAAACTACCGCCTTGCATATTTAGCTGATACAA
>MENE01000122.1:0-147 GCA_001769005.1 Bacteroidetes bacterium GWA2_31_9b
ACCTAACGGTAAAACTATTGCAAAATTCTTATCATCAATAAACCTAGTACTACCAACAAAACTATCAAGTGCTTTTGGTTTAAAATACGAAACTCCTATTCCGGCAAAAACATATACATTTATTGATGCATTGAATTTTCGTAATCC
>MENE01000122.1:191-8057 GCA_001769005.1 Bacteroidetes bacterium GWA2_31_9b
TAATTGAGAATTCGCCATAAGCATTTAGTTCGTACAAATTGGTAGAAAAAGAATAATTTCGACCTTCGTTTAAAGATCCAACATCAGTTCCTGAAAAGCGAGCATAAGTTAAATTTCCTCTTATTGCAAATCTATCATATAGGCGATATCTTATTCCAACTGAAAAGTTTGGTCGAGTAGACATAATATCAAAATCGGAAACCCATAATGCATCGGAACTAGCAGAACCTCCAATATCTCCAAAATAATTAACAGTCCCTATTCCTCCAATGATTTCTGTTCGTGATAATTTCCATTTTTGACTATACCCTATTATAGGAATTGTTATAAGAAAAAATAATATTATGCTTTTTGTCCTTTTCATTTGAATTGTCATTGATACAAAGGTATTTAATTTTACAAAATAAAAAAGTACAAGTTAATGGAATTAACTATTTTTAAGATTTCAGAATTAGAAATGAATAATAGTTTTATTCATTCTCCGATTGTTAGTTCCTTTTATCTATACCCCACATTAATTTATTACGTAAGGTGGCAAAATAGTTTGTTGTATTTAATTTTAATAATTTTATTTTAAAATCGGCTTTGCTTAAAATGATTTCTTCTGAATTATCAATTTTTACTGATCTATGATCTAGTGATACTAATGAATTATTACTGCGGCTTTCAACCTTTATTTTAATTGTACATGTATCAGGAATAACGATAGGACGAACAGTTAAATTGTGAGCCGAAATCGGAGTAATTATAAAGTTGTTTGAATGGGGAATTATTATTGGTCCTCCCGCACTTAACGAATAAGCTGTTGATCCGGTAGGTGTAGATATTATTATTCCATCTGCCCAGTAGGTATTTAAATAATCATCGTTAATTAATACCTGAACAGAAATCATTGTTGAATCTTTTTTCTGAATAGCAATTTCATTTAAACTATATGGAAAATCATTAAATATCTGAGATTTGGAATAAATCTTTAATAAAACCCGTTCATCAATTGTGTATTGATTTGAATGAATAGCATGTAATGCCTGTTTTATTTCTTCTTTTGCAATATTTGCCAGGAAACCAAGTCTTCCGGTATTTATACCAACTATTGGAATATCAGCATCTTTAACCAAGGTTACTGTTTCAAGAATTGTTCCATCACCCCCAATACTAAAAATTAATCGAACGTCATCTTTTATATCACTATGTGTTTTGAAAACAGAAAATGATTCAATATTAAATTTAACATCTTTTTGTAAATAATCATAAAAGTCTTTAAAAACAACAACATCAAATTGTAAATCTTTTAAAACTGAAAAAAATTCAATTATATATTCTTTAGATTCTTCTTCAAATGCACGTCCAAAAACTGCAACTTTCATATTAAATCATTTTGGTATTTGAGGTAAGGAATTGAATTTTAAATATTTAAATATTTAAATATTTCATAAAAAGTTCATATCTTGAGTTATATAAATCGTCTTGTTCGTCGAATTCCATGAACGATGCTTTAATTGTATATTCATATCTGTTAAATGTTTGAATAATTGCTGTTAGATCTGTTACATTGAGTTTAAGCGTTACTTCAATTTTTGTTGAATCGACTGAAGATGTTAAATACATACTTAAAATTTTTGCATTATTTGATTCAACTATCTGAGCAATTTCCGACATTGAATAATCACTCTGACTCATTTCAACAACAATTATACCGCCGGGTTTTTCAATTGCAATTAATTTCGAAAAATAATGAAGTAAATCACTCATACGAACCAATCCAATGTATTTATTGTGATAATCAAGTACAGGAACTACGGTAAGCTTTAGTCGTGATGCTAATTCAATAATTTCATAAATATGCTGATCAAAACGAACGTATGGGCGAATTAAAGAAAGCCTGTGGTTTCCTATTGCTTCTTCGGGAGTATTCATATCATAAATATCCGAATCGGAGATTAATCCCAGAAACTCTTCGTTATTTACAATAGGTAAATGAGAAACACGAAACACTTCCATGAAATTTAGTGCTTCTACTGCTGTATCGGATGTTCGAATAGCAGGAATTTCTTCAGATAATAAATCTTTTGCCAGCATAGTGAATTGGTTCTGAAAAATACTTGTATTTTTGTATTATCAACAAAATTAACATATTTATTGTTTACTAAATTGTGAATTTAACTAAAATGACCAGATTAAGTGTAAATATAAACAAAATTGCAACACTAAGAAATGCCCGCGGAGGAAATATGCCAAATGTACTTGATGCTGCAATAAATTGCGAACGTTTTGGTGCTCAAGGAATAACTGTTCATCCACGACCTGATGAAAGACATATTCGTTATCAGGATGTACTCGACATAAAACCAATAATTACAACTGAATTTAATATTGAAGGTTTTCCATCGCAAGAATTTATTGGTTTAGTATTAAAAGTTGTTCCGAATCAGGTTACTCTTGTTCCTGATCCACCAGATGCAATCACTTCAAATTCAGGATGGGATACAAAAAAGCACAAAGATTTTTTAAAAGATGTAATATCAACTTTTCATTCAAAAGGAATTCGAACATCGATATTTATTGATCCAGATGCAGATTTAATAAGAAACGCAGTAAATACTGGCACCGACAGAATTGAACTCTATACTGAACCCTACGCAGCAAACTATTCAAAGAACAGAGAAAAAGCTATTGAACCTTTTATTCATGCAGCACAAGTAGCTTATGATTTTGGATTGGGCTTAAATGCCGGACACGATTTGAATCTTGATAATCTGAAATATTTTAAAGACAATATTAAAAACTTACTTGAAGTTTCAATTGGTCACGCTTTAATTTCCGACGCACTTTATTTTGGTTTAGAAAATACTATTCAACTGTATTTAAGAGAATTAAAGTAAACAGATATGAGTATCAAGTATCTAGTATTGAGAAATTAGCATTGAGATTATTTAAATAAATCGCATCTCAAATCTTGATACTATAATCTAATATCTAATAAATATGAATTTATTTTTCAGAAAACTTGGCGCTGGTCCACCATTAATTATTATTCATGGATTATATGGTTCTTCTGATAATTGGATTACAATTGGAAGGAAATTGTCTGAGAAATTTGAAGTTTACCTGATCGATCAACGCAATCATGGTCAGTCGCCACATTCCGACGAGCATAATTATAATTTACTTAAAAATGATTTAAAAGAATTTATGGATCAGCAATCCATTGAAAAAGCTATAATTATTGGTCATTCGATGGGAGGAAAAACAGCAATGTTTTTTGCAGCTGATTATCCGGAACGAATAACGAGTCTTATTGTAGTTGATATTTCACCTATTTCCTATAAAACTACAAATTCGTTTCAACTGTTGTCGCATAAAACAATTATGGATTCAATGTGTTCTATTGATTTTTCAAAAATCAATAACCGTTTGCAATTAGATATGCTGTTATCGGAATCGATTCCACAAAATCATGTTCGACAGTTTCTACTTAAAAATATAAAACGCACAAAAGAGAATACTTTCAGTTGGATTATTAATATCTCAACCTTAAGAAAAGAGCTTCCAAGAATTATGGATGGTCTTGAAATCAGCAATTTTGAAAACGTGAAAAGCATTACAGGGTTTCCTGTATTATTTATAAAAGGTGCTGATTCTGATTATATTCTGGAGAAAGATGAACAGGCTATTAAAATGATTTTCCCTTTTGCTGAAATTGTAACAATACCAAACTCCGGTCATTGGGTGCATGCAGAGCAGCCAGAATTATTTCTTCAGGCTATTGAAAAATTTATTTTTAGTTGATTATTCTATACTGTAGCTGACTCTACATTTTCAGGTTTAATCAATTCTTCACCTTTATATTTGAGAAAAACCTGGGCAATAGCCAAAACATCTTTTTCACAATATTTTACAATACGTGGCAAATCGTTTTCGTTCCAATAAACATCTGCAACCATGCTTCCATCAATATCGTCTTTTGGTGTTGGTATGTTGAAAATATGAGTTAGAAGGTTTAGTGATGTGTAGTTTTTATAATCACCAAATTTCCAAAGTTCCATGGTATCTAAAAACAATACTTCCCACGGTTTTTTTCCTGCAACATCAAGAATTGCTGGAAGTTTTATTCCATTTATTAGCATTCGTCGGGCTATGTAGGGAAAATCAAATTCCTTACCATTATGTGCACATAACTGCAAGTCTTTATTTGATGTGTGGTATTTTTTTAACATTTCGGCAAACTCTGCTAAAACGATTTTCTCATCATCGTTATAAAAAGATTTTATTCGAATCGACCGTTCTTTATTTTTTGTTAGAACAATACCTACTGATATGCAAATAATTTTGCCAAACTCAGAATATATACCTGCACGCTGATACACATCGCCAGCTGACTGATCTGTTTCTCTAAAAAAGGATGATTTTTTTTCCCAAAACTCTTGAAATGCAATTGGGGCATTTTTGAAATCCGGATATTGAGGTACAGTTTCAATATCTAAAAATAAAATGTTTTCAATTTTTATTGATTCAAGCATATTTGAAATAATTTATTTTTTAATGTCGATATGTAGTTTCTTTTCAACTATTGATGCTAAAATATCGATTCCCACTTTATTATCGCCACCCTGAGGAATAATGATATCGGCATAGCGTTTTGTTGGCTCAATAAACTGAAGGTGCATAGGTTTTACAGTTTTAACATATCTTTCCAGTACTTTATTTACTGAACGTCCGCGTTCAACAATGTCGCGCATAATAACACGCATAAGGCGATCGTCGTTATCGGCATCAACAAATACTTTAATATCCATTAAATTGCGAAGTTGAGCATTGGCAAGTATTAAAATTCCTTCAACAATAACTACTTTTTTGGGCTCTACCTTAATGGTTTCTTTTGAACGTGTACAAGTTAAATATGAATAAATAGGTTGTTCAATTGAGTTTCCACTTTTTAATTGTTTAATATGCTCAATAAGTAAACTAAATTCCAATGAACGTGGATGGTCAAAGTTCATATCCTGACGTTCTTCGAGCGGTAAATTACTGTTATCGCGATAATACGAATCCTGAGGAATAATTGCTACTTCATCCTTGGGTAGTAACTCAATAATTTTTTTTACAACAGTTGTTTTACCTGAACCTGTTCCTCCTGCAATACCAATAATAAATGACATATGAATATTTTTTTTACCTTTAACAAATCATTTTCTTGTAGTGGATGAAGATAAATAAATAAAAACAAAAATCATAAGCTATGATAAAACATATTGTTATGTTTAAAATTACAGATGCTGAAAATATCGATGATCGGTTGAATAAAGCTTTAAAGATGAAGTCTGTTTTCGATAATTTAATCGAACGAATTGATACCATTCGTTTTTATGAAGTTGGGATAAATTCAGGAAATTCAGATTCGGCTTATGATCTGGTAATAAATTCGTCGTTTAATACATGGAGTGATTTAGAAACCTATGTAAAACATCCAGAACATCAGGAAGCAATAAAACTTAACAAACATATTCAAAAAGTAAAAGCAGTTATTGATTACGAAATATAAATAATTATGAATCGATTATATCCATTGAAATTCGAACCAATTATTAAAGAAAAAATTTGGGGAGGAACACGTCTAAAATCAATTTTAAACAAGCCGTTTGACTCAAATAAAAAAATTGGCGAAAGCTGGGAGATTTCTGGAATTGAAGAAAATGTATCTGTTGTTGAAAATGGTTTCTTAGCCGGCAATGACTTACAGGAAATTATTGAAATTTACATGGGCGACCTCGTTGGCGATCGAGTATTTGACGAATTCGGCCTTGACTTTCCGTTGCTAATAAAGTTTATAGATGCAACTGATGTTTTGTCTGTTCAGGTTCATCCTGACGATACGCTTGCTGCGAAGCGTCACGAATCATTAGGAAAAACTGAAATGTGGTATATTGTTGATGCCGAAAAAGACAGTAAAACAATTTCCGGGTTAAACCATGAAATGGATAAAGCACATTATTTAAATCATCTGAAAAATAATGAGTTAAAAGATATTATGAATTATCACGATACAAAACCCGGTGATGTTTTTTATATTCCTGCAGGAAGAATACACGCAATTGGTGCAGGTGTTTTACTGGCAGAAATACAACAATCGTCGGATATAACTTACAGAATTTACGATTGGGATAGAAAAGATGATAGCGGAAATTCTCGTGAATTACACAACGATTTGGCTTTAGATGCAATCGATTTTAAAAAACACACGAACTATAAAACCAATTACAAATCGATAAAAAATCAATCTTCGAAAATATTAAGCACACCTTATTTTCAAACTAACATTATTGAATTTGATACAAAAATTGAAAAGGATTATGTACTTCTTGATTCATTTGTAATTTTTATGTGTATCGAAGGTGAATTTGAAATAGAATATTATGATACAGAACGAATTAAAGTAAAAAAAGGCGAAACTATTTTAATTCCGGCAGTTATTGAACATTTAAACCTTATACCTGTTGTTCAGAGTAAAGTATTAGAAATCTTTATACCTGAACCAGAAAATGATAACTCAAAATAATAGCAATAAGGGACTACTAATTTTTGATGGATATTGTATTTTGTGTTCGTGGTCGGTTCGATTTATCCTAAAACGAGATAAAAAAGATTATTTCAGGTATGTGGCTTTGCAATCGGAGTATGCAAAGCAAATTATTTCATCGTATAATTTACCTGTTGATTTCGACAAATCAATCGTTTTAATTTCTGAAAATAAAATCTGGCTAAAGTCGGACGCTGTTTTGCAAGTTGTTTCCAGATTAAATGGTATTTGGCCAATTTTCGGAATATTTAGAATAATCCCAAAACGAATGCGAGATTCTGTTTATATGCTTATTTCAAAATATAGATATAAGTTATTTGGGAAAAGAAACGATTGTTATATCCCTGAAAAGAAAGATATGCAAAAATATATTTTTTAAAACTCAATCTCACCTTTTTCAATTTGCATATATTTTTTGCTTAGTAAGGCTATTAACTTACTAATATGTTGCATTGCATCAGCAGTTTCCGGGCTTATTGATTTATTCTGAATTCGATACATGAGCAATCCAAACAATGCATTGAAGCATGCTTCTATTTCATTTCCAGAAGTTTGTCCGGGTTTGTTTAATAACTCATCAATGCCTGGCTTGCTTAAGTTGTAAGTCTGAATATATTGTTGTTCATCGTCGGTATTTATCATTCGTAAATGCAAATCATACAAATCGTTAATTGAATTTAATACAAATTGCAAATGTCCTTTTTCAATTATATTTTCATCTTTCATCATGGCAATTAATCCGATATACCAATCTTTCATTTCTTTTTTAACAGAATCGGGTTGCTCGAATTTTAAAATAATATTCTGATAAATTTTATCGATATCAAAATTTAAAACACGAATCAGATGTTCTATTTGCCACATGTATAAAATATACTCGGCAATGTTTTCTTTTTTCTTTGCTTTTGCAATAATCATAAAAACTAAATTATTGATTTTTCTTTAAATGATCGATTAACCTTCGCTCTCGTTTTGTAGGTCTTCCCACTCCCCGATCTCGTAATTCGAACCCAATATGATTTTTCATATCGAGTTTTGCTTTTTCTTCTTCAGAAGTTAAATCTTCGACATAATCGACAACTATTTTTGCCGATTGCCTGTTGCCGAGTAATCCTTTAATTTTATATTGATAAGTTACTGGTGGACGTTTTACAATAACCAATTCACCAACTTTTATTATTCGTGATGGTTTTACCTGTACATCGTTCATAACAATTCTACCTTTTTTACATGCTTCAGCAGCCTGGCTGCGGGTTTTAAATATCCGCACAGCCCATAACCATTTGTCG
>MENE01000122.1:8138-29691 GCA_001769005.1 Bacteroidetes bacterium GWA2_31_9b
ACTTATTCGTTTTCCTCCTGAAAATCTTAACTTTGTAGAAATTCCCATTTTCTCTAATTCAATTAGAACCTTTTTTAAGGATTTACCAGAAAACCCAATAATCCAATATTTTCTACTATTCATTTTTTCTTTTTCACTATAAATTATTCTTATCATAGAAAATTTACTTAAAACTATTTCTAAACTTTTAATGTTTTTTATAATATAGATTGTTTTTTTCCAAAATAATATTTTTGAATATTCAAATAATAGTTCTTTTTCTTTTATGATAATTCTTTTGACAAAGAACAGAGTGAAGATAATATTCCAAAAAATAATAACTGATATGATAATTATAATACTCTTCATATCATTTATCAATTTATCAGATTCATAATCAAACCATAGTGTGATTATTATAACAAAAAAATAAAGTAAAATCCATATTAATCTTACTTGATGTGCCTTAAATATAATTTTATTATCTGTTTTATTCATTACTTTTTAATTACGTTGAACATCATTTATTAATACTCATCCATTTTCACCTACTTCAGCAGCCTGACTGCGGGTTTTAAATATCCGCACAGCCCATAACCATTTGTCGATTCGTAAATTATCTTCGTGTTCCATAAAAAATACTCTGATTAACAAAATTAGAAATAAAGAATCAGATGTGAATAATTTGTTTTAGTTATTATTTCTGAGGTAATTATTGGTTAATTGAAACTTGTTACATGTTATTAAACGGGTTTATTGTTTTGGGGAAATATAATTTGGATTAATTTATACTTATTCGTTTTCCTCCTGAAAATCTTAACTTTGTAGAAATTCCCATTTTCTCTAATTCAATTAGAACCTTTTTTAAGGATTTACCAGAAAACCCAATAATCCAATATTTTCTACTATTCATTTTTTCTTTTTCACTATAAATTATTCTTATCATAGAAAATTTACTTAAAACTATTTCTAAACTTTTAATGTTTTTTATAATATAGATTGTTTTTTTCCAAAATAATATTTTTGAATATTCAAATAATAGTTCTTTTTCTTTTATGATAATTCTTTTGACAAAGAACAGAGTGAAGATAATATTCCAAAAAATAATAACTGATATGATAATTATAATACTCTTCATATCATTTATCAATTTATCAGATTCATAATCAAACCATAGTGTGATTATTATAACAAAAAAATAAAGTAAAATCCATATTAATCTTACTTGATGTGCCTTAAATATAATTTTATTATCTGTTTTATTCATTACTTTTTAATTACGTTGAACATCATTTATTAATACTCATCCATTTTCACCTACTTCAGCAGCCTGACTGCGGGTTTTAAATATCCGCACAGCCCATAACCATTTGTCGATTCGTAAATTATCTTCGTGTTCCATAAAAAATACTCTGATTAACAAAATTAGAAATAAACATGGAGTATAAAAATCCGATGCACATATTTAATACTAAAACTGCAAAAACCGATGATTAGAGATTGTAAGAAAAAGTTAACAAAAATTATTTGTTATTGAACTGATTCATTGTTTGAGCAAAACCAATCAACCCAAAACTTTTAATAATTTCAGCAGCAAGAGTAAATCGTTCGGGAAGTAATTTCTTTTCTTCGGAGGTCCATTCTCCCAGTACATATTGCACTTGTGTACCTTTAGGAAAATCGTCTCCAATACCAAATCTTAGTCGTGAATAGTTTTGATGTCCTAAAGTAATGTTAATATCGGCTAATCCATTATGACCAGCATCACTGCCTTTGGGTCTAAGCCGCAAGCTACCAAACGGAAGCGCAATGTCATCAACAACAACCAATAATTTTTCTGCGGGGATTTTTTCTTTCTGAAGCCAGTAATTTACCGATTTACCACTCAGGTTCATATATGTTGTAGGCTTAATAAGAACAAACGTACGACCTTTGAGTTTATACTCGGCTCTATATGCAAGTCTGCCATCCTGAAAAGAAATATTGGATGCTTTAGCAAAAGCATCCAATATTTGAAACCCAACGTTATGCCGGGTATTGACGTATTCGTCACCTATGTTTCCTAAACCGACAATAAGATATTTCACCAATTATGGGTTTAATGTTCAATTAAGCTTTTTTAGCAGCTGCTTCAGGTTTTTCTGCACCTGTAGCAGGAGCACCTTCAGCTGGAGTATCAGTTTGAGCACCACGAGCACTCTTAACACGAACTACAACATTATTTTCAGGATCAAGAAGTTGTAATCCTTTGAATTCTAAATCAGAAATTTTAATTGCTTTTCCAATTTCTAATTCGGTAATATCAACTTTAATAAGTTCTGGCAATTTAGCAGGTAAAGCTTTAACTTTAAGCTTTCTCATTTTCTGTTCAATTTTACCACCTTTTAAAACACCAGCAGAAACTCCTTCAAGAACAACTGGGATTTCCATCCAAACAGCTTCTTTTTCGTCAATCTGATAAAAATCAGCATGAATAATTTTATCACTTACAGGATGAAATTGAAGATCGCGCATAACAACATTGTATTTTTTGCCTTCAATATCAAGATTAATAAGGTATGCATTTGGAGAAAATACCAATTCTTTAAATGATTTTTCATTTAATTTAAAATGAACATTTTCGCCTTTACCATACAATACACATGGTACAGCTTCTTGTTTTCTAATTTCTCTAGCATCTGTTTTTCCAACAGATTCTCTTAAGCTACCTTTAATGTCAATTGATTTCATTTTTTTCTTTATTTATGTGTTACTCAGAATAATACAAAAATTAAAAAGCTTCTTATTCCCCATCACACTTTTATACAATATGCTTTATTTTGGAGTGCAAATATATGGTTTTAAACTATAAAATTTGAACTTATCGACTCATAATTATGTACCTTATTTATTACATCAGCAAAAACCCCTGCAATAGAAAGGATTTTAATTTTATCAGAAATAGGTTTTATTGGTAATGAGTCGGTAAAAACGATCTCTGTTATTTTAGATTCGTTAATTCTTTCGTAAGCTGGTCCTGATAAAACAGCATGAGTAGCAATACCACGAACACTTAAAGCTCCTTTTTCCATCATTGTGTCTGCAGCTTTTGTTATTGTTCCTGCAGTATCAATCATATCATCGAGAATAATAACATTTTTTCCCTCAACATCACCAATAACTGTTAACTCATCGATAACATTTGCTTTTTTTCTAGATTTATGGCAAATAACCATAGGTGTTTCAAGAAATTTCGAATAAGCATTTGCTCGTTTTGTTCCGCCCATATCTGGAGCAGCAATAACAAGATTATCAAGATTTAAACTTTTAATATAAGGAACAAAAATTGATGATGCATACAAATGATCAACAGGAACATCGAAAAATCCCTGAATCTGATCAGCATGTAAATCCATAGTCATAATTCTATCAACACCGGCTGCAGTAAGCAGGTTTGCTACAAGCTTCGCTCCTATTGATACCCGTGGTTTGTCTTTTCTGTCTTGACGAGCAAATCCAAAATATGGTATTACTGCCACAACCTTATATGCTGATGCTCTTTTAGCTGCATCAATCATTAGCAGGAGTTCCATTAAATTATCAGAAGGGGGAAAAGTAGATTGAATAATAAAAACATAACAACCTCTAACTGTTTCTTCATAAGATGTTTGGAACTCGCCATCGCTAAATTCTATAAACGATGTACTTCCCAACTCGATACCATATTCTTTAGCAATTTTTTCGGCTATATATCGTGATTTAGTTCCTGAAAAAATCTTAATTGGAGTTTGACTGCTCATTTTTTTAAAAATTTTCTTTTAAAAACCATGCAAAGTTAAAAATATCATTCTATTTATCACTTAGTTCTGATGTAAAATTCAATTTATAAATTAAAATTTTACTTCCTTATTTAATTTTTCAATATAATTCAATATGTCTTCACGTCCCAAGCCTGTTTCTGACGATGTTATAAACATCTCAGGTAAAGTTTCCCAATCGGTTAATAATTCATTTTTATAATCTTCAATATTTTTTTCTTTAACTGATTTCGCAAGTTTGTCGGTTTTGGTAAAAATAATGGCGAAAGGAATTCCTTTTTCGCCAAGCCATTCCAAAAAATTTAAATCATTGTTTTGAGGTTTATGTCGCGAATCAACCAATACAAATAAACAAACAAGATTTTGTCTGAATTCGGTATAATCTTTAATTATTCTTGAAAATTCTCCCCTTTTACTTTTCGATATTTTTGCAAAACCATAACCGGGTAAATCAACCAAATACCATTTACCATTAATTAAAAAATGATTAATTAATTGTGTTTTACCAGGTGTTTGCGATGTTTTGGCAATTTGTTTTCTTTCTAAAAGCATATTTATGAGTGATGATTTCCCAACATTTGATCTCCCAACAAATGCATATTCATGCATATTGGGCTCAGGGCATTTATCATAACTTACATTGCTTTGAAGAAATTCGGCACTTACTATATTCACATTGTTTAATATTAGGATGCAAATTTCGGGATAAAGAATTTAAGGGGCAACTTTTTAATGCTCCTTGTTAAAAATAATAATCGATAACAACAAAAAACTATTTCAGGAAAACATAAAAGATAGCAAATATCCCAAATGCAACAATGAGTACTCCGGCGATTTTATTAATCCACCATAATTGTTTTAAACGGAATTTCTTTCTGAACAAATCGACAAATGCTACAAGAGAAATCCACCATAAAAGTGCTCCTAAAAAAACACCTGCAACAACCATTAATGTTGACATAATTGGCGATTCTACTGAAACAATATCAATACTTGCTAAGGCTGCCACAAATAAAAATACTGCAACCGGGTTCGATAAGGTTAAGAAAAAAACAGAAATATAATCATGAAAAAGGTTATTCTTTTTTAGCTTTTGTTTTCGGATTTGTTTTACCGGATTTTTATAAAAAATATTTAGTCCCAAAATTATTAATACAATACCACCAACAAGTTGAATAAAAAATTGTTGCTCTTTAATAAAATTAATAATGAATGTTAAACCGAGTGCAGCAATCAAAGCAAAAATTGCATCAACTGAAGCTGCAGCCATACCGGAAAAAAAACCTGAATGTCTTCCTTTGTTCAATGTGCGTTGAATACATAATAGACCAACAGGGCCAAGTGGAATAGAAGCAAGTAATCCAACAATAATTCCCTTTAATAAAAATTCTAATTCCATAATTTGATTTAGTAATCTGTATTTTTAACCATCAATCGAGGTTCCAACATCTCAAAGATAGCATATTTTATTCCTTCACGGCCAAAACCTGAATTTTTTATTCCTCCATACGGCATATGATCAACCCTGAATGTTGGAACATCATTAATAATTATACCTCCAACTTCGAGTTCATTAAATGCCTGATTCATTTCGTTTATGTTATTTGTAAATACTCCTGCTTGTAAGCCATACTCTGAATTATTAATATATTTAATTGCCTGATTAAAATTTGAAAATTTTTCGATAACAACTACCGGACCAAAAATTTCTAAAGCACACACTTTCATATCTATTTTTGTTTCAGTAATAATTGTAGGTTCAAAAAAACTATCTTTTCGATTTCCTCCAAATAAAATATTTGCTCCGTTTGCAACTGCTTCGTTAACCCAATCTTCAACTCGTATTGCATTTTCAATATCAATCATTGATGATATATCTGTTTTTTCATCACAAGGATCACCTTTTTTTAGATTTTTTGTAATTTCAATAAACTGATTCGCAAACTGATCAAATATTTTTTCATGAATAAATATTCGTTGAACATGAATACAAACCTGACCAGAATATGCAAAACTACCAATAACACATTTCTGAACTGCACGATTAATATCAGCAGTATCTGAAACAATAACACCTGCATTTCCTCCTAGCTCAAGTGTTACTTTCTTTTTGCCTGCTTCACGTTTCATTTCCCAACCAACAGATGGCGATCCGGTAAACGACAACATATTTATTCGTTCATCAGTTACAAGTTGATTGCCAGATTCTCGATCCATAGGTAAAATTGATAAAGCCCCTTTAGGTAAATCTGTTTGATCAATAATCTTTGCTAACTCTAAAACCGATAATGGAGTAGAACGAGCAGGCTTTAATATTATTGCATTGCCTGATGCTATTGCCGGTGCAATTTTATGAACAGCTAAATTTAATGGGAAATTAAATGGTGCAATACCTGCAATTAATCCTATTGGGAAATATTTCACAAAACCTTCTTTGTTTTCTCCTGCAGGTGTCCAATCAATTGATAAATATTCTTTCGGAATTCTTTTTGATTCTTCAGCTGCAACTATAAAAACCTGAATCGCCCTATCAATCTCGCCAAGTGCATATTTTAAAGGCTTACCTGCTTCCTGAGCTAAAATCTTTGCAAATTCATTTTTATTTTCTTTTATTTTTGATGCAATTTGTATTAAAATCGAATGTTTTTTATGGCTTGGCAAATCGCGCAATTCATTGGCTACAGATTTTGCTTTAATTATTGCCCTTTCAAGTTCTTTTGTTCCTGCCAAATATGAAATACCAACAATTGAATTATCGTAAGGATTTTTAACAAGTAATTCTTTTTGAGTTTCAATAAACTCTCCACCCACATATATCCTAGACTTTAACATAAAAAAGGGTTTTATTTGTAACTTCTACAAAAGTAAACTTTTTGTAAAATAATTCTATTTATGTCGTGGAATTTAATAAAAGATAAAACATCTAATCAATTCTTTTGTTATTAAAAGATTATATTTGCTACTTATTTTTAAATTTTATGTTTAAAATAAATCTACAGAACAAGGGTTGGCAATGGGTAACCCTAATTTTTCTATCGTTAATTTGGGGTAGTAGTTTTATATTAATGAAAAAAGGGCTGCGCTCATATACCCATGATCAGGTAGCTGCCCTAAGAATGTTCATTTCTTTCCTTGCTTTTTTACCATTTGGAATACGAAACCTTAAAAAAGTTACAAAAGAAAATTTTTATTCTTTAATCGTTGTTGGTTTTATTGGATCAGCAATTCCGGCTTTTTTATTTACCAAAGCACAAACACAGATTGATAGTGCACTAGCAGGAATATTAAATTCAATGACTCCTCTTTTTACATTAATTATAGGATTAATATTCTATAAAAGTTCTGCTAAACTAATACATATAATAGGTATTTTCTTGGGATTAATTGGAGCAATTGGGCTAATTGCTTTTACTTCTGGTGAAACCGGTATTATACAAAACTTTAACTATTATGGACTTTTTATTGTTGTTGCAACAATTTGTTATGGTATAAATACAAATCATGTAAAATATAAAATTAAAGATTTAAGCGGACTGGAATTAACTTCTATTGCTTTTATGTTTGTTGGCCCATTTGCTGCAATATATTTATTATTTAGTGATTTTTCATTTGCAAGATCTACTGATGATTACATATTAAATCTCGGATATATTGCTATTCTTGCAGTTATTGGAACAGTATTGGCTCTGGTTATTTTCAATACATTAATTCAAAAAACATCGGCTATTTTTGGTTCATCTGTAACCTACGTTATTCCTGTTTTTGCAATTATGTGGGGGATTTTTGATGGTGAAAAGATCAATATTTTTCAATTTTTCTGGATAAGTTTAATCTTTTTAGGAGTGTATTTAGTTAATAAACGCAAATAAGAATGAATCGTACTAAACTATTTCTTTTATCTCTATTTAGCAGTATTCTTTTAAGTCTTCCATGGTTTCAACAATTTTCAGGAATAATTCTAATAATTGCATTTGTACCTTTACTATTTATTGAAGATTATTTGTATGAAACCTGTTCTAAAAATAAATCAATAATTTTTTACGGATATGCAGCACTTACTATAGGTTTGTGGAATATTTTCACAACTTACTGGGTATACAATGCAGCTTTAGTTGGAGTTATTGCTGCGGTAATAGTTAATACTTTTGTTTTAACTACTACTATATGGCTTGCACATTTTACAAAACGCAAAACCAATAAAAATTTTGGAAATTTTGCCTTGTTGGTTTATTGGATTGGTTTTGAATATTTGTATCTAAATGCCGAAATATCATGGCCATGGTTGAATTTGGGGAATGGATTAGCAAAAGATATTAAACTTATTCAGTGGTATGAGTATACAGGAACACTTGGGGGCACACTTTGGATTCTTTTACTTAATTTAATTGCATTTGGAATACTTAAAAAATACCTGAAATTAAAAAGCATAAAACAAATTCTTCCTAATAGTTTATTGTTTCTGAAAGTTCTTATTATACCTATAATTATTTCAATCTACTTATTTAATAATTATGTTGAAAAAGGTAAAGAATACAACATAGCCGTTATACAGCCAAACATTGATCCATACAATGATAAATTCGGAGGAATGACTCATTATGAACAGCTAAATATAATCATGAATCTAGCTGATAGTATTAGTGATGAGAATACTGATTATGTTGTAGGTCCTGAAACTGCACTCGATAATTATATTTGGGTCAACGATTTAAATAAAAATTATTCTATTCAAACCATAAAGAATTTTGTAAAAAACCGTCCACGTATAAATTTCGTTGTTGGATTAGATGCTTATTATCAATATTCTCCAGAGGAGAAGCTGTCTTCAACAGTTCGTAAAATGCATAATACAGATATTTATTATGACATTTACAACTCGTCAATTCAAATTGATACCAGCAAACTGTTACCAACATATCACAAATCAAAATTAGTTGTAGGTGTTGAAAAAATGCCTTATCCAAGATTGTTTCAGTTACTTGAAAAAGTAATATTAGATTTAGGAGGTACAACAGGTAGCAGAGGAACACAAGAATACAGAGGCACTTTTAAACACACAACAGATGAAACGCGTATAGCTCCAGTAATTTGCTACGAATCAATTTATGGAGAATATGTTACTGAATATATAAGAAACGGAGCAAATTTAATATTTGTGATTACCAACGATGGTTGGTGGGGAAATACAACCGGTTACAAACAACATTTAAATTACTCACAACTTAGAGCTATTGAAACCCGAAGAAGTATTGCCCGTTCGGCTAATACTGGAATTTCTGCTTTTATTAATCAAAAGGGCGAAATACTCAATAGAACAGAATGGTGGGTTCCAGATGCAATTAAAAACACATTAAAAGCAAATACTGAATATACTTTTTATGTTCGATACGGTGATTACATCGGGCGAATAGCATCCTTCTTTGCAATACTTGCAATTCTCTATACTCTTGTTCAGGTTGTAATTAGTAAAAAAATCTTTCTCAAAAAGAATAAATAATTTACAAATACGTTAATCTGGTGGCATAAAAATTGTATGCGAACATCATTACAAAATAGAAAATCAACCTTTTAAATGCTTTTCATGAAAAAATTACTTATTGGACTAGTCATTATTTTTATATCACTGAATTCATGGAGCCAAAAAAAATACACAATTAGTGGGCATATTAACGATGAATCAGGCGAAGAACTTATTGGAGCAACAGTATATGTTGAAAATACAAAAACAGGTACAGCAACAAATACCTATGGATTTTATTCAATAACACTACCTGAAGGAAATTACCAGATTGTATTTTCTTATTTAGGGCACAATAATCAATTACAAAGTTTACAGTTAAATCAAAATCAGGTAGTAAACATAACTTTAACTCAAGCATCAAAAACAATAGAAGAAGTTACAATTTCTGCAAAAAGAAAGAATGATAATATTATTCGCACAGAAATGAGTACAATGAAAATGCAGGCTAAGGAAATTAAGTTGGTACCTGCATTATTTGGTGAGGTTGATGTAATCAAAACACTTCAATTAATGCCAGGAGTCCAATCTACAGGCGAAGGTTTTTCAGGTTTTAATGTCAGAGGTGGGAGTCCTGATCAAAACCTGATTTTATTTGATGAGGCTACAGTATATAATGCATCGCACCTTATGGGTTTCTTTTCTGTTTTTAATAACGATGCGATTAAAGATATTAAATTATATAAAGGTGATATTCCGTCAGAATATGGAGGAAGATTATCATCGTTGCTTGATATAAGAATGAAAGAAGGTAATCTGAAGAAATTTGAAGCTACAGGTGGAATTGGTACTATTTCTTCAAGATTAACATTAGAAGGACCAATTATTGAAGATAAATGGTCTGTTCTTGTAGCTGGGAGAAGAACTTATGCTGATTTATTTCTTTTACTTTCAAGTGACGAATCGCTAAAACAAACTTCACTTTATTTTTATGATTTGAACCTTAAAACCAATTATAAAATAAACGATAAAAACAGAATATTTGTTTCAGGATATTTTGGAAGAGATGTATTTAGTTTTGGAGATATGTTCGGATGGGATTGGGGGAATTATACACTTACAACCCGATGGAACCATGTAATTACAGAGAAATTATTTTCGAATGTTTCGTTTATTTACAGTAAGTATGATTATATAATGGAAAGCGGAAGTGGCGCATCCGGGTTTAAATGGACTTCAAATATGGAAGATTTTAAACTTAAGGGAGATTTTAGTTATTATCCTAATCCAAAAAACACAATTAAGTTTGGAGTCGAAGCAATTTATCATCATTTCAATCCTGGTTTTGCTAGAGGAATGGGAGGTTCATCATCAATGTACAATTCTCTTAAAATGCCTGAGTCTAATGCGTTAGAGTATGCAATTTATTTAAGTAATGAGCACAAAATATTGGAAAATCTTACTGTAAACTATGGTTTAAGAGGGACAATGTTCCAGAATATGGGAGAAGCAACGGTATATAATTTTAACGACAATTATGTAAAAATTGATTCAACCATTTATAAACAGTGGGATATTTATAATACGTTTTATGGACTAGAACCCAGAATTAGTTTAAATTATACATTAAACAGCCGATCATCAATAAAAGCAAGTTATTCAAGAACAAAGCAATACTTGCATCTTGCATCAAACAGTACAGCAGGTTCTCCTTTAGATGTATGGTTACCATCGAGTCCAAATATAAATCCTCAGATTGCCGATCAGGTTGCTTTGGGTTATTTCAGAAATATATGGAGCGATATTGTTGAAACTTCGGTTGAGGTTTATTATAAAGACATGGACAACCAAATTGATTTTAAAGATCATGCAACATTAATGTTAAATCCTGAACTTGAAGGTGAATTCAGGATTGGTGAAGCATGGTCTTATGGAGTAGAATTTTTAATAAGAAAACAACAAGGGAAATTTACAGGTTGGATAAGTTATACACTTTCAAAATCAGAAAGAAAAATTCCAGAAATTAACTATGGTAATGTATATCCATCAACATACGACAAACCCCATAATCTTGCAATTGTAGGAAACTATGATTTATCAAAACGTTTTGTTGTATCAGCAACATGGGTTTATACTACCGGGGCGCCAGTTACTTTCCCAACAGGACGCTACGAATACGAAAATATGATTATTCCTATTTATTCTGATAGAAATGGATATAGAATGCCTGATTATCACCGATTAGACTTGTCGGTTACACTAAAAAGTAAAGAAAAACCAAATAAACGTCGAAGAAGTGAACTAAATGTATCGGTTTATAATGTATATAACAGACATAATGCATGGATGATTACTTTCTCTCAGGATCCTGAAAATCCAGATATTACAAAAGCTGAAAAAGTTTATGTTTTCCCAATAATACCATCATTAACATGGAATTTCTTTTTTTAAAACTTACAAAAATGAAACATTTATTATATTTAATTTCTATAGCTATTTTACTTTCTTCATGTGTTGAAGATTATAATGTAAAATTAAAAAGCACATATGTTCGTGTTGTAGTTCAAGGGTCAATAACCGATGAGTACAAAACTCATCAGGTTAAATTATCGAAAAGTGCTGATTATTTTTCAAATCAACCTGCTGAGAAAATTACTGATGCTGAAGTAACATTATCAGATGGAGTTAACATTTTAAATTTAACTGAAACATCTGATGGTATTTATGAAACAGATTCAATTGCAGGTATACCAGGAAATACTTACACTTTAAATATTGATATTAATGGAGAAAAATATGAATCAAGTTGTTATTTAAATGCATGTCCTCCTATTGATTCTATAAAATTTGGTTATTATGACAATATTTATTACGACAGCACCTTAATGATATTGCTTTATGCTCTCGAACCAGAAACGCCCAATAACTTTTACCTTTGGAAAGTACATAAAAATAATGTTCTTGTAACAGATACCCTATTTGAAGTTGTTTTTTCTGACGATGTTTTCATAAATGGAAATTACATGTACGATATAGCTGTTCAATGGGTTGAAGCAAATACCAGTGATACCATAACTCTTGAAATGCAGTCGATTACTGAAGAATATTACGATTATGTTAATCAGCTATTAGCAGAAACAGTATGGGATGGTGGCCCTTTTGACGGACCTCCTGCTAATCCTCTAGGGAATATTAGTAATGGGGCTATGGGTTTCTTTAATGCTTATTCTGTATTTAAGATTACTGCAATTGTACCTGAAAAAGAAAAATGGATTTTACTAGAATCTTTTTAAAAAAGAAAAAGCGGAAATGTTATTCCGCTCTTTCTTTTTTAAAATAAATTTATTTGGTTTTATTAAATTCTTCTATTCCCTCATCCAGAAACTTTATAAAATTTCCAATATTCAAATCATGACCTTTAGGCTCGTTTAGTTTTTCACCATCTTGATTAACTAAAACATAATACGGTTGACTATTAATATTGTACTTGCTAATTTGAAAATCAGCATATTTATTACCAATTGTTTTTTTCACTTTTCCATCATAGCTTGAAGTTACCCACTCGTTTTCTGGAAGTTTTGTACGATCGTCAACATAAAGTGCAATAATTATAAAATCATTCTGTAAACGTTTTAATACTTCGGGATCAGACCATACTTTTGTTTCCATTTCTTTACAATTTGCACATTGATGTCCTTTAAAGTCCAACAAAACGGGCTTGTTTAATTTTTTTGCACAAGCCATTCCTTGTTCATAATCAAAATATCCTTGCAATCCATGAGGTAAATGCAAAATATCGCCATATTTTGGAGTTTCACACAAAGATGTAGGTTGAGTAACTCCTACTCCGGTCTGAATAAAAGTCTGGTTTTTTGTTAAATCGAACTGTTGGGCAGATTTTGGTGGTATAAGAGCAGAGATTGAGTTTAATTCAGCACCAAACATGCCTGGTAATAAATATAAAGCAAATGTGAATGAAAAAATTGCAAATACCATTCTTGGAACAGAAACAAATGGAACATCGCTGTCGTGAGAGAATTTAATTTTACCAAGAAAATAAAATCCTAGCAGAGCAAATAAAACGATCCAAATTGCTAAATAAACATCGCGGCTCATAATTCCTAAATGGTAAGCCTGATCAATATTAGCAATAAATTTTAACGAGAAAGCAAGAATAATAAATCCTAAAACCACTTTTACTGAATTCATCCAACCACCCGATTTTGGTAAAGATTTAAGCATACGTGGAAATATTGCAAGCAAAGTAAATGGAAGAGCAAAAGCCAATCCAAAAGCAAACATCCCGATTAATGGTTCTAACACATCACCAGCTGCAGCTTTAACAAGTAAAACTCCTACAATTGGTCCTGTACAACTAAATGAAACAACAACTAATGTAAAAGCCATAAAGAAAGATGCTAAAAAACCCCCTTTATCAACCTGTTTGTCGGCTTTGTTTGCCAACCCTGTGGGTAAAATTATTTCAAACATTCCAAAGAATGATGCAGCAAAAGCCAGAAATAAAACAAAGAAAATTAAGTTTGGAATCCAATGTGAACTTAAAGCAGTTGTAAAACCTGCTCCTGCGCTTGTAAGAGAAACTATTAATCCAACACTGGTATATAAAACAACTATTGAAATTCCAAAAATTAATGCTTTAACAATTGAATTAAATTTCGACGATTGCCCTTGCATAAAAAATGAAACTGTCATAGGAATCATTGGAAAAACACAAGGTGTAAGAATACCGGCTAAACCGAGAATAAAAGAGAGAAAGAAAAATCCCCATATTGATTTTTTCTGAATATCGGAAGTAGACTCTACTTTAACAGTAGCAGTTTCAGTTGTTATTGATTTTTCAGTTTCAACTTTTTCAATTGCAGAATCAACTACAGGAACTACTTGTGCATTGGCAATTGAAGCACCTTTAACTTTTACAGAAAAATCCGGATTAAAATATACACATTTATCGTCTTGACAAACCTGATATTCAATTGAACCAGTTATACTAAAAGGTTCTGATGACAAAACCTTAATTTTTTGAACAAATGTTGCCTTATTACTAAAATATTTAACTTTAATATTAAATACATCATCCATTATCTCTTCTGGTTCAGGACTCTCCGACGGTTTATCTATTAGTTCATATTTATTTGATTCATTAAACATGAAAGCTGTTCGAACCGGACCGCCCTCACCAAAATACTGCGAATACAAGTGCCATTTCATATCGATATTGGCTTCGAAAATTAGTTCAGCAGTATTTTCGCTTGTCATTTTACTAGTGAAAGTCCATTTCACAGGATTAACTAATTGAGCAAAAAGCCCTAATGTTAAAAAGAGGAAAAATGTTGATAATATTACTTTTCGTTTCATTTTTATTGGTTTTATTTTTACAAAGTTTCAAATTTAAACATTAAGTAGTAAATAAAAAAAAATACACAATTTCATATCTACTGAATAGATAATTAATGTGTATTTAGAAACAATTTAAATGATTAAATGCTGAAAGTTCTTTAGTCTTTTATGATTTCACCATTTTTATCGAAAAAATGAAATTCGAAAAAGTGATATGCGCTAACAGGTATGACACGGATATGTTTTTTAAATCTGAAAAACCATTTCCACTTCAACGAAAATAAACCATTATTAATATACCCTGCTATATATGGATGTACTTTAAGTGTTAGTTTTTTATAATTTGATTCGTTAACTAAAAAGCTAATGTGATTTTCAATATCGTCAACAAATAAAACACTTGGAGCGACTTCGCCCGATCCTTTACATGTAGGGCATTTCTCAACAGTTTGGATATTAAGCTCCGGACGAACACGTTGACGTGTAATCTGCATTAATCCAAACTTACTTAAAGGTAGTATGTTGTGTTTGGTTCTATCAGAATCCATTGCATTTTTCATTTTATCAAAAACAAGCTGTCTGTTTTCATTACTGTGCATATCGATAAAATCGACAACAATAATTCCACCCATATCGCGTAACCGAAGTTGACGCGCAATTTCTTCCGCAGCAGCAAGGTTAACTTCTAATGCATTTGACTCCTGATTCTCTCCAAGCTTAGAACGATTACCACTATTCACATCAATAACATGAAGTGCTTCGGTATGTTCAATAATTAAATAAGCTCCATTTTTAAAAGAAACCGTTTTCCCAAACGATGCTTTTATCTGCTTATCAATACCGTAGTGATCGAAAATTGGTGTTGGACCGTCAAATAATTTAACAATTTTTCCCTTTTCAGGAGCAATTGTATTTATATAGTCTTTTATTTCGTGGTAAGTAGCATCTTCGTTAACAAATACATTATTGAATGAAACATTTAATATATCTCGTAAAATAACAGATGTACGGGTTAACTCACTAATAACCAGTTTAGGTACTTGGGTAGCATTGATTTTTTCAAAAGCAATTTCCCACTTTTTAACTAATCCTCTGAGCTCAGTATCCAAAACAGCAACCTTTTTACCTTCGGCAACTGTACGAACAATAACTCCGTAGTTCTTGGGTTTGATACTTTCAACTAGTCTTTTTAATCTTTTTTTCTCTTCGGGAGATTCAATTTTTTGAGAAATTGATACTTTATCCGAAAACGGAATTAATACAAGATTTCTACCGGGAATAGATAATTCAGAACTTAATCGAGGTCCTTTAGTTGAGATTGGTTCTTTAGCAATTTGAACCAAAACCAACTGACCTGGTTTAAGAATATCTGAAATTTTTCCATTTTTATCGATATCAGTTTCCAGCTTCAATCTAGGTATAGAAAGAGGCTTCCCTTTTCGTGAAAGAGAGTTTTTTAAATATTTATTTAACGTTTGAAATTGCGGCCCTAGGTCGAGATAATGCAAAAAAGCATCCTTTTCATAACCTACATCAACAAATGCAGCATTGAGCCCCGGCATTATACGCTTTACCTTTCCAAGGTATATCTCGCCAACTGTAAATTGTAAATTTCTTTTTTCCTTATTTAGCTCAACAAGCTGCTTATTCTCTAGTAAAGCTATGGCAATTTCTGATGGAGTTACGTCGATAACAAGTTCGGTACTCACAAATTCCTTCTCCAGATTTAATAACAAATAACTATTACATAAAACAATTTAAACCTAAAGAAGATGACTTCAATAGGTTCAAAAAATGTTTCATGGATATAAAATTATCCTATTTTCTTTTCTTATGACGATTTTTTCTTAAACGTTTTTTACGTTTATGAGTAGCCATTTTATGTCTTTTTCTTTTCTTTCCGCTTGGCATATCTCTTAAATTTAAATATTATTACTTTTTAACGTTATTTTTTACTTTATTCACGAATCTTTTTGATGGTTTAAAAGATGGAATATAATGCTCAGGAATAATTATGGTTGTGTTTTTAGAAATATTCCTAGCGGTTTTTTCAGCACGTTTTTTAACGATAAAGCTACCAAAACCTCTTAAATATACATTCTTTTCGCTTACTAATGAATCCTTAATGGTTTCCATGAATGCTTCTACTGCTTTCTGAACAGTTATTTTCTCAATTCCTGTGTTCTTTGAAATTTCGTTAACGATATCTGCTTTTGTCATTTTTTAAATACTTTAATTATCAATATTTTAGATTATCCGTTTATTTTGAACTGCAAATATAAAAGATTTCTTTTGATTAATAAAATACAAAACAATTAATTTTGTCAATTATTTATAATTTTATCTAATACGCTATAATGCACATAATAAATAGAACCCTTATTAATTGGTATAAATTAAATAAAAGGGATTTACCCTGGCGTAATTCTACTGATCCATATTTAATTTGGGTTTCTGAAATAATTTTACAGCAAACCCGGGTAAATCAAGGATTAGAATACTTTAATCGATTTATAAAAAAATATCCAACTATTATTCATCTTGCAAATGCTCCAATTGACGATGTTTTAAAACTTTGGCAAGGTTTGGGTTATTATTCACGGGCCAGAAATATGCATTTTACTGCAAAAAAAATTGCTACTGATTATTCAGGCAAGTTTCCTGATAATTACATTGATATAAAAAAACATAAAGGAATTGGTGAATATACAGCTGCAGCTATTGCTTCATTTTGTTTTAATGAACAAGTTCCTGTTGTCGATGGAAATGTATATCGGTTTCTTGCACGTCTTTTTGGGATTTTTGAAAGTACTCAGTCAGTAAAAGGGAAAAAATATTTTTTTGAAAAGGCAAAATCATTAATTGATAATAAAAATCCTGGGGAATTTAATCAGGCAATAATGGAATTTGGTGCTTTACAATGTACTCCTAAAAATCCAGATTGTTCAGTTTGTCTTTTTAAATTATCGTGCTATGCATATACAAATAGTGTTATTGAACAACTTCCTGTAAAGAAATCAAAAATAAAAACAACTTCCAGATACTTCTATTACTTTATTATTATATACCAAGATAAATTATTTATCGAACAACGTAAAGAGAATGATATTTGGAAATTATTATATCAGTTTCCTCTTATTGAAACAAAAATGCATTTAGAAACAGAAGAAATTGTAAAAAATGAACTGTGGAAAAAATTGTTTGAAGGAATAGAACCTGAATTTTTAAATATTTCTGATCTTTATAAACATCAATTATCGCATCAAACAATATTTGCACACTTTTATTCAATCAAAATAAACAAAGTATCACAATATTTACTTAATAATTATTTGACAATAAAAAAGCAGGATATTAATAAATATGGTATTCCACGGTTAATTGAGAAATACACCAGCAAATTTTTTAACAAAAAAAACGAAGTCTTGCCTTTAATTTAAAAAATTGTAACTTTACGTTTTCTAACCAAAAAAATTTAAAAATTATGGGAATTAATAAAGTTATTCTAGTTGGAAATGTTGGGAAAGATCCTGAAATTAAACATCTTGACAAAGGCGTTTCCGTAGCTCGTTTTTCACTTGCAACAAGTGAAACATACAAAGACAAAGACAATAAAAAAGTTACCAACACCGAATGGCATAATATTGTTTTATGGCGCGGATTAGCTGAAGTTGCTGAAAAATATGTAAAAAAAGGTTCCCCATTATATATTGAAGGTAAAATCAGAAGCAGAACTTGGGACGATAAAGATGGAAAAAAACATTATGCTACTGAGATTGTTGCAGACACTATGCAACTTTTAGGTTCAAAACAATCTTCAGATGATAATGTACCTGTTACTGAAAATATGCAAAACGAGGATAATCATTCTATTCAATCAGAAGAAGATGATCTTCCATTTTAAATATAACAAATAAATTAAGGAATATAAATTGGAAACAACAGAACCGCTATTGTTAATGAATTTAATTAGTAATGCTTTTAATATAAATACTACAATAGTTTTACTTCTCTCAATTTTTGTATTAGTCATTTCGGCTCTTGTTTCAGGAGCCGAAACGGCTTACTTCTCTATCAAATCAAATACTTTGAGAGACGAACTCAAAAATAAATACAAACTTGTTATTTATCTTTTAAATGATGCCAAAAGACTTCTTGCAACAATAACGATTTCTAAGTTTGTCTTTAGTCTAGCTTTCATACTTTTACAAGCAGTTTTTCTAAATCATGTATTTGATTTTACAACAAATCCTACAAATGGATTTATTATTCAACTTGCAATTATTAGTATTACATATATGATTTTCGTAGAAATTGTCCCCCAATATCTGGCTCGAAAAAAACCTGAAAGATTTGCACTATTTGTTTCAATACCAATAATAATTTTCGATAAAATATTTTACCCATTTAGCATTTTTCTAGCTAAAAATTCAACTATTATTACAAATAAGTTAATAAAAACCAAACACAGTATTACAATTGATGATTTATCGCACGCATTAAATCTTACAACTCAACAAATTACAGAAGATGAGGATATTATTAAAGGTATAATGAAGTTTGGGAATATTGATGCAGGTGAAATAATGAGATCAAGAGTTGATGTAATTGCTGTTGATTATAATCTTAATTTTAAAGAACTCCTTAAATTAATTATTGAATCTGGCCATTCCAGATATCCTGTATATTTAGAATCGTTTGACAATGTAAAAGGAGTATTATACAACAAAGATTTACTTGAACATTTTGATAAAGGAGATAATTTTAACTGGCAATCGCTAATAAGGCAACCCTATTTTATTCCAGAACATAAAAAAATCAACGAATTACTTAAAGAATTCCAGTCAAATAAAAGCCACATGGCTATTGTTATTGACGAATATGGTGGAACAAATGGAATTGTTACTCTTGAAGATGTTTTGGAAGAAATTGTAGGCGAAATAGCTGATGAATCAGACGAAGATGAATCATCTTTTGTAAAACTTTCTGAAAATTCGTACCTTTTTGAAGGTAAAACTTTAATAAATGATTTTAATAAGATTTTAAATATCGAAGATGATTTTTTTGATGATACAAATGGAGATGCTGACACCATTGCAGGTATTATATTAGATATTACTGGAGAAATCCCCGAAAAAAACAAGATAATAAATTATAAAAATCTTACATTTACCATTGAAACTGTTGACAAACGTCGAATAAAACAAATTAAGGTAACCATAAATCAATAAACAAGTTAATTTATTTTATAATGAATAGATGGACCCTATCCAGATATCTCGTTTTTATTTTACCGATTTTAATTCTACTTATTTTTACTGGTTGTAAAAAAAAGTATACTCCCAAGCCAAGAGCGTATTTCAGAATTGATCTTCCAGAAAAAAAATATCAAACATACGAATCTGATTGTCCATATACATTTCAATATCCTGTATATGCAAATATTATAAATGACCAAAGTAAAATAACTGAAAAATGCTGGGTAAATATGGATTTCAATAAAATTGGAGGACGTATTCATATTAGTTATAAAGATGTAAATAACAACATCACTCAATTACTCGAAGATTCAAGAAACCTTGCTTATAAACATTCTATTAAAGCAGATGCAATTCACGAACAGGTTTTTATAAAACCCGATAAGAAAGTATATGGAATACTTTATGAAATTGAAGGAAATGCAGCATCACCAGTTCAGTTTTTCTTGACTGATAGTACAAATCATTATGTAAGAGGAGCATTATACTTTAATACAGAACCAAACAAAGATTCACTTGCACCTGTAATCCGGTTTATTAAAGAAGATATTATATATTTTATTGAGTCGTTTGAGTGGAAATAATAAATTTTTATAATGGGACTATTACTTAACGAGCAATTTAATGAAGATGGAATATTAGGAATGTGGGAAATCACGGAAGATTTCAACACGCTCCGATCAATGGTTAATCTCGACAATTCTGATATAGAAACGCTGGAAAGTTTTAAAAACCACCAACGAAAATTGGAATGGTTAAGTGTTCGCGTTTTATTGAATACTCTGGTTGATAAAGAATCAAAAATAGTTTATGGGCCAGATAGAAAGCCTTATATTCAAACAAACTCACACAATATAAGCATTTCGCATTCAAAAGATTTAACAGCCCTATTATTAAATAAGAAAAAACGCGTAGGTTTAGATTTGGAATTTATGACAGATAAAATTCTTCGAATAGCCGATAAATTTATGCGTCCTGAGGAGTTAAACGCTATTGACGAAAATCAGAGGTTGTATCATCTATATTTGCATTGGTGCGCAAAAGAAGCACTTTATAAAATTTGCGATAAAGTCGATATTAATTTTGTAACAAATTTGAATATTGAACCTTTTAAACCAAAAGAAAGTGGAATAATAATTGGTACAGTGAATAATAGCTATATGAACGAAAAGTTCAAATTAAATTATTCAACTATTAAAAATTATTCAATTGTTTGGTGTTATAAATAAAGCAATACCTAAAGATTCCAAAATATACGTTTTAAAAATATGTCCATTTATAACCAAATATTAAGTAAGATAAAAAGTCAAAAAAAACTTTTTGCATTACTTATTGATCCTGACAAACACACCGACGAATCTATTAAAAATCTTATAACCGATTCAAATGACGCTCAAGTTGATTATATATTTATTGGAGGTAGTTTATTAACAAATTGTATTGATCATACTACAGAGCTAATTAAAAATCACACAAAAATTCCTGTAATATTATTCCCCGGCAGCTTGTTGCAGATAACTTCTAAGGCCGATGGAATGTTACTCTTATCGCTAATATCGGGTCGCAATCCGGATTTATTAATTGGTAATCACGTTATAGCTTCTGCTCATATTAAACGTAGCGGATTAGAAGTTCTTTCTACCGGATACATATTAATTGAAGGAGGTAAATCTACTTCAGTTGAATATATGAGCAATACCCGC
>MENE01000123.1:0-3222 GCA_001769005.1 Bacteroidetes bacterium GWA2_31_9b
CATGCGAAGGAAATTACACATTAAGAAAGGCGATACTGTTTACGTAAATGCAGGAGAGTACAAAGGTCAGCAAGGCAAAGTACTTGAAGTTATCTACGAAAAAGAAAAAGCTATTGTTGAAAGCGTTAATATGGTTTCAAAACACACCAAACCTAACGCAGCTAACCCACAAGGTGGTATCGTTAAAAAAGAGGCTCCAATTCATATTTCAAATTTAAATGTTGTTGATCCTTCAACAGGAAAACCAACACGAATTGGTAGAAAATTAAATGATAAAAATAAGTTAGTGCGATATTCAAAAAAATCAGGAGAGGAAATCAAGTAATGGAATATACGCCAGTTTTACAGACCAAATACAGAAATGAAATTATTCCTAACTTAAAAAAGGAATTTAATTACAAATCTGTAATGCAAGTTCCAAGATTAGAAAAAATAATTCTTAATCAAGGTGTTGGTCAAGCTGTTGCAGATAAGAAGCTTATTGAAGCAGCTCAAGAAGAATTAACGATTATTGCTGGCCAAAAAGCAATGAAAACGTTTTCAAAAAAGGATATTTCTAACTTCAAATTACGTAAAGGAATGCCAATTGGTATTAAAGTTACTTTACGTAAAGACAAAATGTATGAATTTATGGAGAGATTAATTTCTATCTCTCTTCCAAGGATTCGCGATTTTAATGGTGTTAATAATAAATTTGATGGTCGTGGAAATTATACATTAGGTATTCAGGAACAAATTATTTTCCCTGAAATAGATCTCGATAAAATTAACAGAATTTTAGGTATGGAGATAACCTTTGTAACTACAGCTAAAACAGATGAAGAAGGATTAGCACTATTACGTGAATTTGGTATTCCATTTAAAAATATTAAAAAGAAATAGTTAGTATGGCTAAAGAATCAATGAAAGCCCGCGAAGTAAAGCGCCAAAAACTGGTTGAAAAATATGCTACAAAAAGAGCAGAATTAAAAGCTGAAGGCGACTATGTTGGGTTAAGCAGATTACCTAAGAACTCTAATCCAATCAGAATGCATAACAGATGTATGTTAACTGGTAGACCAAAAGGATATATGAGACAATTCGGCATTAGCAGGATTACTTTCAGAGAAATGGCTTCAAAAGGTTTAATACCGGGTGTTAGGAAGGCAAGTTGGTAAATTGAAATATAATAAATAGAAGAGATATGATCACAGATCCAATAGCAGATTATCTTACACGCGTAAGAAATGCTGTAATGGCAAAACATAGGGTAGTAGAAATTCCTTCATCAAATTTAAAAAAGGATATTACAAAAATTCTTTTTGATAAAGGATATATTTTATCTTATAAATTCGAAGAAGATGATAAACAAGGTGTTATTAAAATTGCTTTAAAATATCATCCTGAATCAAAAATACCAGCTATTCGTTCAATTAGAAGAATAAGTAAACCTGGTTTAAGAAAATATGTAGGTACAGACGAGATACCAAGAGTACTTAACGGATTAGGTATAGCTATTTTATCAACATCAAAAGGTGTTATTACTGATAAAGAAGCTCGTACACTTAACGTTGGTGGCGAAGTAATTTGTTATGTACATTAATAAAGGAGGATAACGAAATGTCACGAATAGGATTATTACCGATTGAGATACCTAAAGATGTTAAGATTACTATTAGCGATAATAACGAAGTAGTTGTTAAAGGCCCAAAAGGACAGATATCGCAATTAGTAAATAAAGATATTAAAGTTGAGGTAAAAGATAATCAAATAGAGTTAAGCAGACCTAGTGATGAAATAAATCATAAAGCAATGCACGGTTTATATCGTTCTTTGATAAATAATATGGTTATTGGAGTATCACAAGGATTTACTCTTCAACAAGAATTAGTTGGAGTTGGATATAGAGCTGAAGCTAAAGGTCAAGTTCTTGAGTTAAGTTTAGGTTTTTCTCATGACATTCATTTTTTACTGCCAAATGAAGTGAAAATTGAAACCAAACAAGAAAGAAGAAGCAATCCAATTATTACATTAACAAGTGTAGATAAACAATTAATTGGAGAAGTTGCTGCTAAAATTCGTTCTTTACGTAAACCTGAGCCATATAAAGGAAAAGGTATTAAATTTGTTGGCGAAGTATTACGTAGAAAAGCGGGAAAATCAGCTAGTGTATAACATATTTAAATAATATAGTCATGGCTTTAACAAAGCAAGAGAGAAGAATTAGAATAAAAAGACGCATTCGTAAGCAGATGAAAGGTACAGCTGCAAAACCAAGAATGTCTATCTTTAGAAGTAATAAACAGATTTATGTTCAGTTTATTGATGATCTAGAAGGAAAAACATTGCTTTCTGTTTGTTCTCGAACTAAAGATTTAGCTGAAAAAGGCACTGTTGCAAAATTAGAACAAGCTAAACTTGTAGGTCAATTAGCATCAAAAAAAGCCTTAGAACAAGGAATAACCGAAGTTGTTTTTGACAGAAACGGTTGTTTATATCATGGTAGAGTGAAATCATTAGCAGAAGCTGCCAGAGAAGGTGGACTTAAATTTTAAGAAAAAGAACTTATGTCAACAAGTATAAGAAAAGTAAAAACCAGCGATTTAGAATTAAAAGATAAACTCGTTAGTATACAAAGGGTAACAAAAGTAACCAAAGGTGGACGTAATTTTGGTTTTACTGCAATAGTAGTTGTAGGAAACGAAGATGGAATAGTTGGTTATGGATTAGGTAAAGCAAAAGAAGTTACTACTGCTATTGCTAAAGGAGTTGAGGCTGCTAAGAAAAATCTGGTAAAAGTTCCTATTTATAAAGGTACTATTCCTCATGAACAAATTGCAACATTTGGTGGTGCTGAAGTATTTCTTAAACCTGCTTCACATGGTACAGGTGTAAAAGCTGGTGGTGCTATGCGTGCTGTTTTAGAAAGTGTTGGTGTAACCGATGTATTAGCTAAATCAAAAGGATCAAGTAATCCTCACAACTTAGTAAAAGCTACTATCGAAGCATTACTACAATTACGTGATGCCAGATCAATAGCTGATCAACGTGGCGTTACACTTGACAAAGTATTTAACGGATAATTGAAAAACCATAAAGCGATGATAAAAGTTAGTCAAATTAGAAGCGATATCGGTTCAACGAAACGCCAAAAAAGAACCTTAGTAGCATTAGGCATTAAAAAGATGCACAATCCGGTTGAATTAGAGGAATCACCTCAGGTTTTAGGAATGGTACATAAAG
>MENE01000123.1:3500-4640 GCA_001769005.1 Bacteroidetes bacterium GWA2_31_9b
GTTTAAAGGAATCAATATTGAAACATTAGAAATTTTAGCTGAAAAAAAGGGGTTAACAACAATTGATATTGATGTATTAGTTGATGCAGGTCTAGCAAAAAAGAATAGTTTAGTAAAGATTCTTGGAAATGGAACATTAACCAAGAAACTTGAAGTAAAAGCTCATGCTTTTTCTAAATCAGCTATTGAAGCAATTGAATCAGTTAAGGGAACCGTCGTAAAATTATAATTTAATGAGAGCTCTAATACAGACTATAAAAAACATTGTTAAAATTGAAGATCTAAGATATAGAATCTTATATACATTGTTTATACTTTTAATTTACCGTTTAGGTAGTTTTATTGTATTACCAGGAATTGATCCAAGCCAGTTAACTGCGCTTAAAAGTCAAACTTCTGATGGTGTATTAGGTCTTCTTAATATGTTTTCAGGTGGGGCATTTGCAAATGCATCCATTTTTGCTTTAGGTATTATGCCTTATATATCTGCATCAATTGTTATTCAATTATTAGGAATAGCAATTCCGTATTTTCAAAGAATGCAGCGTGAAGGTGAAAGTGGAAGAAGAAAAATAAATCAATTAACAAGATATTTAACAGTTGCTATATTATTATTGCAAGCACCTGCATATTTAAAAAACTTGCAGGTACAATTACCAGTTTCAGCATTTGTATTTCAAGGCACATTTTTCTGGTTCTCTTCTGTAATTATTCTTACAGCAGGTACTATGTTTATAATGTGGTTAGGAGAGAAAATTACTGATAAAGGTATTGGTAATGGTATTTCATTAATAATCATGATTGGAATTATTGCACGTTTACCATTTTCATTTTTTGCAGAATTTATTAACAGACTTGAAACACAAGGTGGAGGTCTTGTTGCATTCTTAATTGAAATGGTAGTTCTCTTTTTTGTGTTTGTTGCTACAATTCTTTTGGTGCAAGGAACTCGAAAAATACCTGTACAATACGCAAAACGAATTGTTGGTAATAAACAATACGGAGGAGTTCGTCAATATATACCTTTAAAAGTAAATTCTGCTGGTGTAATGCCAATTATATTTGCACAAGCATTAATGTTTATTCCATTAACAATCGCTGGATTTTCAAATTCAGAATCATTAACTGGTTTTGCAGCAG
>MENE01000123.1:4738-7466 GCA_001769005.1 Bacteroidetes bacterium GWA2_31_9b
CAGATGGCAGAAGATATGAAAAAGAATGGAGGATTTATACCTGGTGTAAAACCAGGAAGAAAAACAGTAGAGTTTCTCGATACTATTATGTCAAGAATTACTTTGCCCGGTTCGATTTTCTTAGCATTTATAGCTATTATGCCAGCTTTTGCAAGAATAGCAGGTGTTGATAGTCAATTTGCACAATTTTTTGGAGGTACTTCATTGTTAATTCTCGTTGGAGTTGTTTTAGATACATTACAACAAATCGAAAGCCACTTATTAATGAGACATTATGATGGATTAATGAAATCTGGAAGAATTAAAGGTAGATCAGGTAGTGTTTCTGCTATCTAAAAAAGATACGTTCTTTGATGCTAGTTTATAAAACTGAAGAAGAGATTGACATTTTAAGGAGAAACAATTTACTTGTTTCAAAAACTCTTGCTGAAGTTGCAAAATTAATAAAACCTGGAGTTACAACTCTTGAGCTCGATAAAAGAGCAGAGGAGTTTATTCGCGATAACGGGGCAGTTCCTGGGTTTTTAGGTTATGGAGGATATCCAAATACTTTATGCACTTCAATAAACGACGAAGTTGTTCACGGAATACCTTCTAATAGAGTTCTTAAAAATGGAGATATTGTATCAGTTGATTGTGGTACTTTTATGGAAGGTTTTTATGGTGATACAGCATATACTTTTCCTGTTGGAGAAGTTAAAGATGATGTAATGAATCTTATAAAAACAACAAAAGAATCACTTTTTAAAGGAATTGATAATGCAATCGATGGATTAAGAATTGGAGACGTTGGTTATGCTGTTCAATTTCATGCTGAAAAAGCAGGATTCTCTGTAGTAAGAGAAATGGTTGGTCACGGTTTGGGCAGAGATATGCACGAATCACCAGAAGTGCCTAACTATGGTAAAAGAGGCAGAGGAATAAAATTAGCGACAGGATTAGTAATATGTATTGAACCAATGATTAATATGGGTAGTAAATACATAAAGCAAGATAATGATGGCTGGACCATTCGAACAATAGATGGAAAACCATCGGCCCATTTTGAATTGGCAATTGTTGTAAGAAAAGAAAAGGCAGAAATATTATCAACATTTAAATATATTGAAGAGGTAAAAAATTTCGGGATATAATTATGGCAAAACAACCATCAATAGAACAAGACGGGACAATTATTGAAGCATTATCAAATGCAATGTTTAGGGTGGAATTAGAAAATGGCCATGTTATAACAGCTCATATTTCTGGAAAAATGAGAATGCATTATATAAAGATTTTACCCGGAGATAAAGTAAAAGTTGAAATGTCTCCTTATGATTTGACAAAAGGAAGAATAAGTTACAGGTATAAATAAAATATAAAGAAAATGAAAGTTAGAACATCCGTAAAGAAACGTAGTGCTGACTGTAAAATTGTAAGACGAAAAGGCAGACTATACGTTATTAACAAAAAAAACCCAAAGTTTAAACAGCGACAGGGATAAATTATTAAATTTGCACTTTAATTAATTGATATTTATGGCAAGAATTGTTGGAGTAGATTTACCTAAAAATAAAAGAGGTGTAATAGGTTTAACCTATATCTACGGAATAGGTCGAAATGCAGCAGCTACAATTTTAAATTTAGCTGGCATCGATCAGGATATTAAAGTAAAGGACTGGAATGATGATCAAATCGCTAAAGTCAGAGAAATAATAAATGAGAAATACAAAGTTGAAGGTATTTTGCGGTCTGAAGTTCAAATGAACATTAAACGTTTAATGGATATCGGATGTTATAGAGGAATAAGACATCGTCTTGGTTTACCTTTAAGAGGTCAAAGTACAAAAAACAATGCAAGAACCAGAAAAGGGAAAAGAAAAACGATTGCTAACAAGAAGAAAGCAACTAAATAGGTAGAAAAATGGCAAAAAAGACTGGAACATCTAAAAAAAAGGTTGTTAAGGTTGAAGCTACAGGACAAGCTCACATCCATGCTTCTTTTAATAATATTATTATTTCAATGACAAATAATAATGGACAAGTTATATCTTGGTCATCATCAGGAAAGAAGGGATTTAGAGGCTCAAAAAAGAACACACCTTATGCTGCGCAAATGGCAGCTGAAGATTGTGCAAAAGTAGCATTTGATCAAGGATTAAGAAAAGTTAAAGTGTATGTAAAAGGACCAGGTTCTGGAAGAGAATCTGCTATTCGTACTATAAACAATGTAGGAATTGAAGTTACTGAAATAGTTGATGTAACTCCATTACCACATAATGGTTGTCGTCCACCTGCAAGACGTAGGGTTTAAGGATTAGATTTAATAAATGAGATTGAATAAATAGATAAATAAATAAGATTTATGGCAAGATATACTGGACCAAAATCAAAAATAGCGAGGAAATTAGGAGAACCTATTTTTGGACCTGACAAATATTTCGAGAAGAAAAATTTTCCTCCTGGTCAACATGGTTTGAATAAAAGAAGAAGAAAACAATCGGAATACGGTGCTCAATTAATGGAGAAACAAAAAGCTAAATACACTTATGGTGTTTTAGAAAAACAATTCTACAATTTATTTGATCATGCGTTACGTACAAAAGGTATTACTGGTGAAAACTTGTTAAAACTACTTGAAGCAAGATTAGACAATGTAGTTTTTAGATTAGGTATGGCTCCGACAAGAAGTGCTGCACGACAATTAGTTTCACATAAACACATTACTGTAAATGGTTCGATTGTAAAT
>MENE01000124.1:0-549 GCA_001769005.1 Bacteroidetes bacterium GWA2_31_9b
AAATTTATTATCTTCCTTAACATTGGTATGATTAAGAAGAACCTGTTGCCCTGGTTCAAGTAAATGATTAAATTGGGTTACAATTTTATAATTAACAGAAACTTGCCTGTGAGTTAACCATGCCTTTATACTACTGCGACTTTTACCCGGAAACTGAGTAATTAAAAAAGGTAAAAGTTCTGTTGTTTCAGTAACTTTGAGTAAAGTTTGTTTTGCTTTTTCTTTGGTCGGCTGCGATTTATCTCTAGGCTTAATCATGTTAATCAAAATATTTGGTAATTCTTTGGCAAAGGTACCAATATAATTATGATTTATGAATTTTGAATTATTGATTATGAACTTTTATGTTTGTTATTGATTAGAATAACTCTAGCTTTCAAGTTATTTTAATAAAATATAAAGGGTGTTGCTAAAATGCAGCACTTTTTTTATGTTTAAATTTATTAACTATTCTTATTTAAAGCTCCATTAAGTAATGTTTTTGAATCGATAAATATCTATAAATAAGGTCCAAAAGGAATTTTTAATATTATTTAACATCTTTTTAAA
>MENE01000124.1:577-5211 GCA_001769005.1 Bacteroidetes bacterium GWA2_31_9b
GGAAGGTAGAAATGGAAGACCTTTTAATGACCCAATATGACAAAGATACAAGTGCTGAAGCTGTAATTCTTTGCGATTATGGTTATTTTAGTTCAAATAATTTCTACTTTACACGAAACGTAAGAATTAAAATATTAAAAAAAGAAGGATCAAATTGGGCAAATTATATATATCAGTCTGATTCAAAAACAAGTGTAAATGGATACACCTTTAATATTGAAAATGGAGAAATTATAAAAGAAAAATTAAAAAATGAGTCAGTTTTTAAGGAAGAAGTTACGGATAATTTAAGCCTTATTCGAGTTGCAATGCCTAATGTTAAAGTCGGTTCAATTATAGATCTAGAATATTCTTTTCAAGGTATACCTCAAGAATGGAAATTTCAATATACAATTCCAGTGAAGTGGAGTGAATTAATTATTGAAGAAAATGAATATTTCAAATACAGTACCAATTTTTTTGGATTTGAATACCTTTATATTAATTCAGATGGTAGATGGGTTGCTAAAAATATGCCAGCTTTTAATATTGAACCTTTCATGAACTCAAAAGAGAATTATTTAACAAAATTTGAGTTTGATTTTTTTGGACGAGGTTATTCAATTTCTTGGGAGAATTGTAATGATATTTTATTAAATAATGCTCATTTTGGAAAAACTTTATCAGGGAGTTTATATTTAAATGATATCAAAGATGAAATAAATGAAAAAAATTATCAAGATATAGAGAAACTAAAAGAAGCATATAATAGAGTTAAAGAAATAAAGTGGAACGAGAAAGAAAGATTAATAACAGAATCTTTAAACTTAAGTACTGTTTATAAAAATAAAATCGGAAATTCAGCAGAAATTAATCTGGTTTTAATCCAGTTATTAGATAAATTAGGGTTTGAAGTATATCCAGTTGTACTTAGTACAAGAGAAAATGGAATATTATCGCCAATTCAACCCAGTTTAAATAAATTAAATTATACAGTTGCACTTGTTATTTTAAATAATCAAGAGATTTTATTGGATGCAACAGAAAAATATTTACCTGCAGGATTATTGCCTCCCAGATGTATTAATATAAATGGTAGATTAATAGATAATAAAAAATCTAAATGGGTTGACTTAGTTACAAAAGTAAAAGATTCTCAAACTTCAAATTATAATTTATTACTTAATGAAAATGGAACATTAACTGGTAAATTAGAATATATTCGAAAAGATTATGGAGCCTTTTATTTTAGGAAAAAATATAAAGAATTTAATAACGATAATGAATACATAAAGCATTTTGAAGAAGAAAATCCTGGTTTAGTTATTAATAAATTTGACATACAGAATTTCGATAGCATTTATGGACCAGTTCAAGATAGTTATCAGGTTGATATCGAAAATAGAACTTTAGATATTGGCGATAAGATTTATATTAATCCTATGCTAACAGAACAATTAAAAGAAAATCCTTTTAAATCTGAAGAAAGAAAATACCCTATTGATATGATTCACCCAATAGAATATAAATATATTATAAATCTTCAAATCCCTAAAAATTATATAATTGAAAGCATACCAGAATCAATAGTTGTAAAACTACCAGATAATTCTGCTGGGTTTTCTTATCGTGTTTCAAATAGTAATAATATTATTCAAATTAAATATCAGTTTAATATTAGTAATCCAATTTTTATTTCTAATCAATACAAGGACTTGAGAGAGTTTTACAATCAAATTATTAAAAAACATTCTGAACAAATAATCTTAACCAAGAAAAATGAAACAATTTAAATATTTAATAACTAATCTATTTTTAATTATTTTCTTTTCTTTTAATGTATATTCTCAAGATTATAACATAAATAGTATTCCAGAAGAGTTATTAAATAACTCAAAAGCAATTGTACGAACTGAAAAAATAACTTTTAAAGTTGAAGGAATAAATAATGCAACTGAACAAGTTGTGTATGCAATTACTATTTTAAATGAAAATGGAATAAAAAATGCTGAATTTGTAAAGTTCTATAATGATTTTTCAAAAATAAATAATATTGAAGCAACTATTTTTGATGAGAATGGTAAAAAAGTAAAAAAAATTCCATCTGATAAAATACAAGATTATAGTGCAATTTCGGGATTCTCGCTTTATGAAGACAACAGGGTAAAATATATTGATCCAAATTATAGAGTTTATCCATTTACCATCGAATACTCATATACAATCAAACATAATGGTTTATTGAATTACCCAATCTGGCAACCATATAATGATTTTAATGTTGCAACTATTCATTCTGAGTTTCAATTAATAATTGATAAAAATAGTGTACCTCGTTTTTATTTTAAAAACTCAACTATTAAACCAGATATAAAAATAGAGAAATCTAGTACTATCTATACTTGGAATATCACAAACATTAAATCTATTGAAGAAGAATCATATAGCCCAGATTTTTCAATTTTCACTCCTAATTTAATGCTTGCTCCATCCATTTTTTCTATTGATGGATACGAAGGGAATGCAGAAACCTGGGAAGGTTTTGGTAAATGGATTAATGAATTAAATAAAGGAAAAAACAACCTTTCAGAAACCACTAAAATAGTAATAAAAAATCTAGTTAAAGATTGTAAAAACAAATACGATTCTGTTGCAACAATCTATAATTACATGCAAAATAAAACACGTTATGTAAGTATTCAGGAGGGTATTGGCAGCTGGCAACCTTTTGAAGCTGAAACGGTTGATCGACTTGGCTATGGTGATTGTAAAGCATTGGCAAATTATACAAAATCGTTATTAGAAGCTGCCGGCATTGAATCAAATTATATTTTAATCAGAGCTGGACAAGATGCTCCAAATATAATAACTGAATTCCCATCAAATCAGTTTAATCATGCCATTGTTTGTGTACCCGACAAAAATGACACTATTTGGCTCGAATGTACTAGCCCATATTCACCAGCAGGTTATATGGGAACATTTACAGATGACAGAGATGCCTTGTTAATTGATAAAAACGGAGGAAAGATTGTACATACTCCAGTATATTCAGCAGAAGAAAATAAGAAAATTAGAAAAACAGAAATAACACTAGATAATAATGGCAATGGTATAGCTGTAATTAAAACAAATTTTACAGGTACTTTCTATGATGAATTTTTTCCAATCACAGTTCGTGATAACAAGGATAAAAAAGAAATGATATACAGCAATATCAAATTTGCAAATTTTAATATCAAGGACTTTAATTACATTATTGATAAATTGAGACTACCAGTACTTCATGAATCGTTGAATCTTGATCTAAGAGAATATGCATCAAAAATGAATAATCTGCTCATTGTAGATATTACATCTATTAATAAAATTAATCAGTTACCTGTTCGAAACGAAAACAGAATATCAAATATTTATATTAAAAGGCCAATCACCGAGATTGATAGCATTTTAATAACTTACCCTGAAAATTATATTTGTGAAACTACTCCGGCTAACATTTCAATAAATTCTGATTTTGGTAAATACTCATTAGATTTTTTTCCAGATAAGAATAAAATGTTATGTGTTCGTACTCTAAAAGTAAATAAAGGGGATTATTTACCTATCAGGTATAACGAATTTGTTGAGTTTTATAAAAAGCTCTTTAAAGCTGATAATGCAAAATTGGTATTAAAAGAAAAATAATTATGGCAAAATACAAAATGGAAAATCCTTTATTGGATATTTCCATTTTGTTTTTAAATAGTTTGTAATCAATGTAATCTTATTCTACCCTCAACGACTCGGCCGGATTTGCATTTGCTGCTTTCCAGGCCTGAAAACTTATGGTTATAAATGTAATTGCTACAGTTATTAAACCTGCAAGAATAAATATAAATAAACCGAGGTTTGTTCTGTATACAAAATTCTGTAACCAATCTCGCATAAAATAATACGATAATGGAAATGCAATAACAATAGATATAGATACAAGAATTAAAAATTCTCTCGAAATAAGTTTTACAACAGATCCTTCGCTTGCTCCCACTACTTTTCGTATTCCAATTTCTTTTGTGCGTTGCTCAACAGTATATGATGCTAGTCCAAACAATCCCAAACAAGCAATTAAAATAGCTAAAACAGTAAACAATGTAAAAATAAATCCACGTTTTTCGTCGGCTCCAAATTGTTCGTTAAATCGTTCCGATAAAAACGAATAGGTAAAAGGTTGATTCGGGTATATTTCGTTCCACCTTTTTTCAATATATTTAATAGTTTCCTGTACGTTATTATCTTTCAATTTGGCATAAATAATCTGGTTATTTACTCTATAAATCATCATCATTGTTTCTATTTCGTTGTACATTCCTGTTTGATGAAAGTCTTTCATAACTCCAACTACAGAAGCTTTTAATACATCCTGTCCATTTCTGCCTTGAAGTTCAACCTTTTTTCCAACCGGATCGGTCCAGTTTAATCGAGCAGCCATAGTTTCGTTTACAATAACTCCAAGTAAAGTATCCGAAGGCATATCCTGTTGAAAATCCCGACCTTTAATCATTGTTATTCCGAGTGCTTCAACAAAATCGTGATCAACAACTGCAAAATTCAATCCGCGTGGTTGCATTCCATCATCTGTTTCAACAGTAAATAAAACTTTTCCAGAACCTTCA
>MENE01000124.1:5218-20351 GCA_001769005.1 Bacteroidetes bacterium GWA2_31_9b
GTGTGTCTGTTGAACCCACTTTTAAAATATCAGGATTTTCGAGTAAAGCTTGTTTAAGAACCGGGTATTTATTTACCATTTCGCGGGTTGATAACTCAAGACTAATTACGTTTTGCATATCATAACCCAAATCCTTGGTTTTCAAATAATTTAACTGTTTAAATACAACAAGTGTAGAAACAATCATGGCTACCGAAATTGTGAACTGTATAACTACAAGGATTTTTCTGAATAAACTACCCGATGAACCTTTGGTAATTTCTCCTTTCATAACTGTTAGCGGACTAAATCGTGATAAATAAAATGCTGGATAACTACCTCCGATTATTCCTACAACTAATATAATTCCTAATAAACTTAGCAAAATTGTAGGACTATACACAACATGCAAATCAAATGATTTACCTGCCAGTTGATTAAAATTAGGGATTAAAAGAATAATTAAAATGATACTTAATACTAGTGAAATAAAAGTAAATACTGTTGATTCTGTTAGGAATTGAAAAATCAAACTTTGTCGGTTTGAACCAACTACTTTTCTTAAACCCACTTCACGAGCTCTTTTTGCAGAACGAGCAGTTGCCAGATTCATATAATTCATTGCTGCAATCAGAATTAAAAATAATGCAACAACTGCAAAAATATAAACATAAGCAATACTTCCAGTTGGTTCTGGTTCATTGGCATTCGTCGATTTTAAATGAATATCGATTATAGGTTCGAGAATATAATCAATTTTAATACCCAGTTTTTCAAAAATTGGAGCCATATATTTTGGATACATCTCCTGAATTTTTGATTCAAATTGTTTAATATCTGTGCCATCGGGTAAAAGTAAATAAGTAAATAAGTAAATACACCAAAATTTCCCCAGTTTCCAAACTCAGCTGGTAAACTCTTTCGCGAAGCCAAAGCATCGAATCTATAATGAGAATTATAAGGAACATCTTTTATAACTCCTGTAACTTTATATACTTCATCACCTGTAACAAGAGTTTTACCCATAGGGTCGGCTGTTCCAAAATATTTAGCTGCAATTGTTTCTGTTAAAACTATTGTATTAGGTTCTAAGAGTGCATCTTTTGGATTCCCTTTAATGAATTGATATGTAAAAACTTCAAAAACAAAAGTGTCGGTATAGGCAAAATCTTCTTCGTAAAACTCTTTATCTTCATATTTAAATAAGGCTCTCTGAAATGGAATAAATCGAACAGCCGCTTCAATTTCAGGATAATCGGTTGAAACCTGTTCTGCAAATGGTATTTGAGCTACATTCCATGTAAATTCATCATCGGTTTCTTTTATATGTGAAGAAATCCTATAAATACGCTCTGCATTTTTATGATAGCGATCGTAACTTAGCTCGTCAGAAATATAAATAATCAGGAATAAAGCACTGGCTATTCCTATTGTTAAACCCAGAATATTCAAACTACTATATCCAAAATCTTTCAGAATATTTCGAATGGCTGTTTTAATAAGATTTTTAAACATGATTATAAAATTTTATTTAATGAAACTTTGAGTAAATTATTGTAAAAAATATCCCGACGTTTTCTTTATCAGAATTTATACCACACTTTTCAACAATCTCTTTATCTGATAATTACAAAATTTTAGTATAAATTTATATGTACCAATTCCGAACACTACACGAACAAAACCGAACAAAATTAATTTAATAGAATATATTGGATATTGCTAATATTTATTGATATTTGATATTTGATATTCAAAAAAATAAATCATGTCTAACAACTACGTTTACACCATTTCTGCCAGAGGAAAAAAAGCCAATATGCCCATTGAAAAATATCTTAAAACTTTTTTCCCCAATATTCCACTTCATAAAATTGATAGTGTTTTTGGTTTTGTTGAAGCTTCATCATTTTATAGTGGAAGGCCCTTTATCGGGCAACAAATTTCCGACGAAGATTATGATTTTTTAAAATCTAAAAATATTGGTGTTAGAATACCTTTCACCAATCATTTTGCAACAGAAAAAGAATATCAGAAGAATAAAAAGATTCTCGATAAATATCATCAAAAAGGAAATTCAATTATTGTAACCAACGATAATCTTGCCCAATGGATTAAGAAAGATTATCCTTTGTATCAAGTTGAAGCAAGCTTATTAAAAGAAATTAAAAATATTGAAGAAATAAATCATGCACTTAGCATTTATGACACTGTGGTTCTACCTATGAATCTGAATAACAATCATGAATTGTTAAAAAGCATTGAACAAAAAAACAGAATTACCCTTTTTGGGAACGGAGGATGTGCATTAACATGTCCGAACAGAATTTGTTATGAATACATTTCAAAGAGAAATAAAGTATTAACTACTACAAATATATTATTTCGATATCTTTATTACTGGTATTATTTTGTATTGTTTAATAAGTGGTGCATGCATAAAATAAAACCCCGCAAACTGCACGGGGTCAAAGATTTTGATATTGATAAATTCGCTGAACTTGGATTCTCCCGTTTTAAAATGCTCCGCGAACATGTTGGAAGAAAAACAGGATACTAGTGAAGAAAGTTATGAGTTATGAGTTATGAGTTATGAGTTATGAGTTATGAGTTATGAGTTGAAATTTAACTTTAAACTATAAAACTACTTTTTATACATTTTCTCTCTTAATTCAATAGTCTTTTCGTTTAAAACATAATCATCATAATTTGATAGCTTATCAATTATACCATTCGGTGTAAGTTCAATAATTCTGTTAGCTAAGGTTTCAATAAACTCAAGATCGTGTGCAGCCATAAGAACATTTCCTTTAAACTGGATTAAAGTATTGTTAAATGCCTGAATTGATTCAAGGTCAAGATGATTTGCCGGAGTATCTAGAATTAAAACATTTGCATTTTTAAGCATCATACGTGCAATCATGCAACGCTGCTTTTCTCCACCCGAAAGAACATTTGATTTTTTATAAATTTCTTCACCTGAGAAAAGCATTTTCCCTAAATATCCGCGTAAAAAGAACTCACTTGTATCAGTTGAAAATTGTGCTAACCAATCAACAAGTTTCATATCACTTTCAAAAAATTTCGAATTATCTAATGGAAGGTACGCGCTAGTAATAGTAACTCCCCATTCAAATGTTCCGGTATCAGCTTTTTCTTTTCCATTAATAATTTCAAAAAAGCTTGTCATTGCTCTTTGATCACGCGAAAGAAAAACTATTTTCTCCCCTTTCTGAACGGTAAAAGTCAAGTCTTTAAATAATACTTCTCCCTCAATGCTTTTACTTAAATTCTTAACTTCCAGAATTTTATTTCCAGGTTCTCTATCAGGTTTTAAAATTATACCAGGATACTTTCGTGTTGATGGTTGAATTTCTTCAATATTTAGTTTTTCAATCATCTTTTTACGACTGGTTGTCTGTTTAGACTTTGCTACGTTAGCACTAAAACGGGCAATAAACTCGAGCAATTCTTTTTTCTTTTCTTCCGATTTTTTATTTTGATTTTGTTGTTGGCGCAAAGCTAACTGACTTGATTCGTACCAAAAACTATAGTTTCCGGCAAAAAGTGAAACTTTTCCAAAATCAATATCAACAGTATGAGTACAAACAGAATCCAAAAAGTGACGGTCGTGTGACACTACCAATACTGTATTTTCAAAGTTCGATAAGTAATTCTCAATCCATAAAACTGTATCAAGGTCGAGGTCGTTGGTTGGTTCATCAAGCAACAAATTATCTGGTTTACCAAATAAAGCTTGTGCAAGCAATACACGAACTTTTTCTTTACCACCAAGTTCTTTCATTAATTTCTGGTGATGAATTTCTTTAATGCCTAATCCACTTAAAAGACTTGCAGCATCACTTTCAGCATTCCAACCATCCATTTCGGCAAACTTATTTTCAAGTTCTGCAGCTCTCATACCATCGGCATCAGAAAAATCAGGTTTAGCATAAAGAGTGTCTTTCTCCTGCATAACTTTCCATAGTTTGGAATGCCCCATTAGCACAGTATGAATTACGCTAACTTCATCAAACTCAAAGTGATCTTGTTTTAAAACTGATAAACGCTCCCCTGATCCTAACGTTACCGATCCTCTGGTAGACTCCATTGCACCTGATAAAATTTTTAGAAGAGTTGTTTTCCCTGCTCCATTTGCTCCTATAATTCCATAACAATTTCCGGGAGTAAATTTAAGATTCACATCTTGAAATAACATTCGCTTACCAAATTGTATGGCTAAATTTGAAACTGTAATCATCTGAAATAAAATATTTTAATAAATTCTTAAACCCAATTTTACGGTTTGCAAAAGTAGTGATTATTTAATTATCTAAAAAATGTATTACAGAAAAATAATATCAATAAAAATAAGTGTGCAATTATTTAGCTATTCTACAAAGTGCTTCATATTTTTACAATAACAAAAACATGAATATACATGGAACTTCTTGCACTCGAAACCAATCCCGAATATATCAATCTGCAAACCGAAATGATTTGGATGCAACGATGGGTAATGGAAACACAACAACGATTAGTAATCATATTTGAAGGTCGCGATACTGCCGGTAAAGGCGGTGCGATTTTACGTTTTGTACGATTTATAAATCCACGTGGCTACAGAGTTGTTGCATTACCAAAACCTACTGAAGTAGAAAAAGGTCAGTGGTATTTCCAACGCTATATCAAAGTTCTTCCTGATCCGGGTGAAATAGTTTTTTTTGACAGGAGCTGGTATAATAGAGCTGTAGTTGAACCTGTAATGGGATTTTGCACCGACCAACAGTATCATCTATTTATGAAACAAGTAGTTTCACTTGAAAAAATGCTTGTTGAAGATGGTACAAAAATTATTAAATTCTGGTTCTCAATAGATGTTAAAGAACAAAAACACCGTTTAGAAGAACGCAAAAATGATCCCTTGAAACAATGGAAACTAAGTACAATAGATCTTTTAGCTCAATTGAAATGGGACAATTACACAGAACACAAAGAAATGATGTTTAAAAAAACAGGTAAAAAACATTGTCCTTGGGTTGTAATAAGGGGAAACGATCGTGACAAAGCACGTCTAGAAGCAATGAGATATGTTTTAAATGCGTTGGATTATCCCGACAAAGGAAAAACTGGTGAACGAATAAAACCTGATAAGAGAATTGTTAAACTTAAATACTTCTAGTATAAGATTGATTAAAAAAAATTATATGATGCGAAATTTTTTAATTCCAATTTTCATTTTAATAAATTTTTGTTCCTTTTCGCAAGTAATTATTCAGAAAACTGAAAAAGATTATACTCTAAAAATTGATTCCGACAGTATTATTCGACATTTAACCTTTTGGAAAGATAATGATTCAAGTTATTACAGTGGTTGCAAATACTCTTGCACAAAGTTTAAAAACTTAACAAATCCTTTGCATCTTAGTGATGAGATTCAAACGATGGAAATGCTTTGGAAATTGGCATCCGATAGTATAGAAATTAATTTGAATTCCATTTTTATTGGATATCCATCAGAATATATCGATATTTTAACAAATCATATACTTGCTTTCACTCTTTCTGATGAATGGCAAAAGCATATTGAAAAAAATGAAAAAACCTTAGATTACAAACTCATTCAGCAAATAATGCTAGAGTACAATGTATATAAACCCTTAAATGATTTTTTATTAACAAAGGAATACCAAATAACAGGTTTTTCTACAGAGAAACATGGCTTTGTAACAAAAGAAGAATTAATAAAAGCTGGATTCACAGGAAAAGAAATTATACCAATGCCATTTATGGTTTGGATTTTAATTAAAGACTAACTTTCAAATAAATATTCGTATCATTTTCGTACACAACATGTTCGATTTTCACACACATTTATTCTTCTTAAAAAAATGAATACTTTATTCAATTATTTAAATTTAAGCAATGTAAACAATTTGGTATATGATTTGAGCAATTGAATTTTTGTAAAAAAATAAATTTTTACTTTTTTCATAGTTTTTTTTCTTTTGAATTAATAGTTTAGTAAAAAGATGAAGAAAATATATTTTTTAATCCACATTATACTTGTGTTATTTTCAGAATTAATAAATGCCCAAACTAGCATGTATGTCTCTACAGGAATGGGAGGAGTAAGTTCATTTGCAACCACATCAGCAGCTAAGCAAGAATTTAAAGACATAAAAGGTTCGCCATATTACAACAAAGACTTTATGTTTGGATATGTCGAAATGTATGATAGTATTAAATTTAGCGGGTTATTTAGATATAATCTTTATAATCAGGAGATGGAGTTTATTTTTAGAAACGATACACTAATAATTGATAATCCCATTAAAGTTAAACAAATTTGTTATGCGGCAAAAAAATTCTCCTATTCAGTAATAGTTCAAAATGCATTTAGAAAAAATCTTATTTATGGAGGATATTTTGAAGTACTAAATCAAGGTAAAATTCAGCTTTTAGTAAAATACGAAATGGACTTTAGATTAAACAGATATGTTGCATATTATGGTGGTGGTGGTGGCGATGGTAGTTATCGGTTTATTCCTTCGGAGTCTTACTTCATGAGATTAAATATTGATGAACCTGCATTTAAATTTAAAAAATCAAAACGCTTTATTTTAAAGATGTTTCCCAAAAATAGAACTGAAATTTCTGCTTTTATTAGAACTGATCATATTGACATAAATAAAAGAGCCGATTTAATTAAACTTTTTGAATATATAAACTCATTGTAAAATGAAAGCTCCAATTCTTATTATAACGTTTCAAATTATTTTTCTTAGTAATTTATTTGCTCAATCTGCTGTTATTAGAAACATTAATTTGTATTATAAAGATCAAAAAGCAATTATTAACTATGATTTAAAAGATTTTAAACCAAATAAAAATCATAACATTGAATTATTCTTTGTTGATGATAACTTTAATGTAAAAGTTCCAAAGAAATTATTTGGCGATTTTGGTGATAGTATTTCTACAGGAAAAAACAAACAAATTCAATGGGCATTATTTGAAGACAATATCAATATTGCAAATACATTAAAACCTGTAATTCTTGTAGATGGATTAAATAAGGGTGGTTCGAATAATATTATACTTTCTATACTAGTTCCAGGTTTGGGCGACTATTTCGTTGAAAATCCAAGAAATATGATCTATAAACCATATTTACGCACACTTACAGTAATAGGAGCATTAACTTTAGGTTACATCGCCGACCAAAACAGAGTAAAATTAGTCTGGAAAAAATGGGATTCTAAAATTAATGACGAGGTAGGTTATCTGTACGACAATGATTATTGGCTTTTTTCTTTCGATAAAGAAATTTTTTATTTTGTTGGAATTTCAGTATGGTTAATGGATGTGATTTGGGTATATGCAAAAGGAAATGAAAATGAAAAATTAAAACTATTCACAAATTATTATCCATCTATTAGTTATAAAAACGGGATTGCCAATTTAGGTATAAATATTAATCTGTAATAAAACCAGAATGAAAAATAATTTTTTACTAATTACTATCTCTATTTTAATATTTCTTTCGATAAGCTGTGATGAAGTTTATGATTATGATCTTAATGATACCACATGGGATATAAGTGTTTACTGGAATTCAGGTTTTTATCAAGGGGAACCAACTCAAATTAAATTTAATAGTGATGGAACTACAAGTTGGGGTGGTACTTGGGAAAAAACGGATGAATTAACTTTTAAGTGGGTAATATATTATGAATCAAATAAAGCAACATATTATGCTCAATTCAAAAAAGATTTAACCCAACTGGTAGGTCATTGCGAAAATACATTGAGTTACTCAGGAGAATTTAATGCAAAAAAAATATCTCATTAAAACGATACAAGTTTATTCGTTCTTTATTCAAAAATTCATTATTTATATACGCAAAAAAAAAAATGAGGCTGTCCAAAAAGCCTCTTTTTTCATGCCTACACTTCGACGAGCTCAGTGTGACATATTGATTATTAATTGGTTGTCATATTGAGCCTGTCGAAATATGAACAACTAAAATACTTTTTGGACACCCTCATTTCAAAATATAATTCTTCAATTTATTTTTTCGTATTATTCGTATTTCAAAGAAACTGCCGGATTAACTCTCGCCGATTTAATAGTTCTATAACTTATTGTTATTAAGGCGATTACAATTGCAATTACAAAACCAATAAAGAAATCAAATACGTTTAAACTAATCCTGTAATGGTAATTTTGTAACCAGTTATTACCAACATAATAAATAAAAGGCCAAGCAATAAAGGTTGAGATAGAAATTAATAAAATAATTTCTTTTGAAATAAGATAAAAAATATTTGAAATTGATGCACCCATCGCTTTACGAATACCAATTTCTTTCTTGCGCTGTTCAACTGTGAATGATGTTAAACCAAACAGTCCGAGAGTTGCTATAAAAATTGCAAGAATTGTAAAGATGATTGCTAATTTTGAATTGCGTGCTTCTTCTTTATAAAGGTTATTAAATGATTCATCAAGAAAAAAGTATTGCATAGGTTCATTGCCTGAAAAATCTTTCCAAACAGTTTCAATTCCCAAAATTGTTTTATTAACTGAGTTTGCAGAAATTTTAACTGATATAAATCCCCAGTTCGTATTTTCATCTTTAAAATGAAAAATGTAAGGAGTAATTTCTGTTTGGAGTGATCTGAAATGAAAATCTTTTACAACACCAATTACAGGAATATATATTGTAGAGTCTGTATTATCATTGTTCCCAATAAAACGGGTTTCCAAAACCGGAGAAAAATTATAATGTTTTACTGCACGTTCATTAATTATACAAGCATGTTCATCAGATGAAAAGTTTTTATCAAAAAAGCGTCCTTCAGTAATCTTTAAACCAAAAGTTTCTAAAAAATCATAATCAACCCAATTTGATTCAAGAAGTAAAGTTTCATCTTTTCTACCCTCAACCAAATAACCATTGTTATTATTGTTATGTGCAGGAATAGCTGTAGATGCTGTAACTTTTAATACTCCCGGCACCTGCAATAAATCTGCCTTAAACGATTTTATCCGAGTACCAATTACTTCTGCTCTTCGTATAATAAGCAATTGTTCTTTATCAAAACCTAAATCTTTGTTTTGCATATAACGTATCTGACGATACATAATTGTAGTTCCAACAATAAGTATAATTGAAATTGAAAATTGAAGAACAACTAATACACTCCTTAATTTTCCATTTTTCATACTGTCTTTTAAGTTCCCTTTTAAAACAAGAACAGGTTTAAAAGATGAAAGATAAAATGCAGGATAACTTCCAGCTAATAAGCCTACAAAAAATGCAATAAATATGAGTGCAGGAATAATATACCATTTATCAATAAAATTCAAATCAAGGTTTACTTGAAGTAGATTATTAAAGTAAGGTAAACTAATTTCAATAATAAAAATTGCTATTAATAAGGAAAGAAAAGAAAGAATCAATGATTCTGTTAAAAACTGCCTAATAAGTAATCCTTTTGATGAACCACTTACTTTTTTAATTCCAACTTCTTTTGCACGCCTGGCAGCCTGAGCTGTAGAAAGATTCATAAAATTAATGGCAGCAATAATTATAATTAAAATTGCAATACTTGCAAAAATGTATAAGTATTTTGGATCGTTGGCGGGTTTTGTATCCTGCTGAATTTCGGGTTGCAAATGAATATCTAGTAGTGGTTGCAGAAACAAAGTATATTTATTACCCTGTAAGAAGAAATCATCAAGAGAAATACCTAAAAATTGCAGAATAAGAGGTCCTACATACTTTTTAATCATTTCAGGAATTTTTGAATTTACATCTTTATAATTTGTTCCTGGTTTTAATAAAAGATAGGTATTAAAACTATTTGAAAGCCACTGATTATCATTAGCCCTTCTATTTGTTAAAAAAGATCCAATAATATTTGCATCAAAATGTGAATTTCCGGGAATATCCTGAAATACACCGGTAACTTTGTATAGAGCAGTATCATTACCAATTCTAAGCATTTTATCCATGGGATCGGTTTTACCAAAAATCTTTTTTGCTGTTGATTCAGATATGGCTACTTTATATGGTGCATCAAGAACCTTTAAATTATTACCTTTTAATAATGGAATTGTGAAAATCCGAAAAAATGATGAATCAGCTTCTACAAATTTATCTTCTGTAAAATTCTTATCTTCAAATTTAATTATTGTTTCAGCTTCAATATTTAATCTGGTATAATCTTCTACTTCAGGAAATTCCTGCAGCATTGTCGGACCAATTGGAGATGCTGTTGATGATGCTTGCACTTCTTGCCCTCCAATTTTACCATCAAGAGTTAATCGATAAATACGATCCTTTTTTTGATTATACGTGTCATAACTAAGCTCATGTATAACATAGAGTGAAATTAATAAACTACATGCAATACCAATCGACAAGCCAAGAATATTGATAAATACATATCCTTTTTGCCTGCTAAAAGAACGAATACTGTGTTTAAATATATCCTTAATCATTTTCCATTATTTTAATTATCACTTTATATAAAATAAACATATCGTATTTAAAAAACGTTGATTGTGGTTTACTAATTCTTAAATTTATATTTTATTCCTTTTATCAGACGCATGAAATTGTAAATTGTTACAAAATTTAATTTTTAAAAGTGCAATAAAATAAAAAAATTTAGTCATGGTATATATGAACGATAAAAATGAAAATAAAAAATTTATAAATTTTATTTCCGGAGAATACCACAATTTAATTGTTTATGTAAAAAAATATATGAACGAAAGATATTACAATATTACAGCCGAAGATATTGTTCAAGATGTAGCATTAAATATTTTTTCAAAAGCTGACTTCGATTCCCAGGTTGAAAATATTGCGGGATATTTCTATAGATCGCTTAAAAACAGAATATCAGATATAAGGCGTAAAAAGAAAAATGAACTTTTGATAGATAATTTTTCGAACAATAACAGCGAAAACTCATTTTTTGAAACAATTTTAATTGATGAGTTTGATGAATCAAAAACTATAAACGATAGTAAATTTTATAAAAAGTTAAATGAAGCGTTGGATAATTTAAATCCAAATCAACAAGCAGTTATTATTGCAACAGAAATTGAACATTTTACATTCGATGAATTATCAATGGAATGGGGTGTTCCTGTTGGCACATTGCTTTCGTGGAAAAGCCGTGGAATGAAAAAATTAAAAGAAAAAATCAAGCTTGACGATTTTTATATTGAAAATGAATAATTAGTATAAATTTTAAATTAATAAATTATGAGAACACATTTTTGTTATGATGACAATCCCTGGAAAAGAGGATTAAAGTATGCAGGAATATTCATACTTGGAGGCATAGCCGCAGTCGGTTTTGCTATTTTATTCGGTTATTTTGTAATGCTACTCTGGAACTGGTTAATGCCTGAAATTTTTGGATTAGTTACAATTACTTTCTGGCAAGCTGCAGGAATAATCATTCTAGCTCGTTTAATTTTTGGTGCTTTAAAACATCACGATAAACACCATTGTGACTATCATAGAAATAAATTTAATTCAAGATGCAAAGATAGAGATTGGTGGAGAAATCATAAGAGTAATTGGCGATATTTTGATGATTACTGGAGCGAAGAAGGTGAAGAGTCTTTTAATAACTATATAGAACGCAAAACAACAAACCAAGGTTCTGAAGTTAAAGAATAAAAATTTAACTCTCTCAAATAAACCATTATGGATAAATGCATAATCATTTTCCATAATGGTTTTATTTATATTTACTTTTGAATGATATAAAACATGTACCCATAATAATCTGAGTGTTTTTTGAACATATCAATTTCATTTTGAATTGTTTCAACAATTTCCAGAGCTTTTGTATTCGATTTATATTTCTTACGTGCTTTAAAAACATTTCGTTCTAACGGATAATAATAGTTATTTACCCATCCATTCGAACTTAAAGGAAATTGGTCAATGATTTTATATCCACATTTTTCAATCAATTGAATATTTTTATCAATCGTCATCATTGCTGGATATTCATTAGTCCAAAATTTTTGAAGCTCAGCAGGAGGATTTTCTTTAAACCAGTTTGCTTCACTAATTACCATAAATCCACCTGGCTTTAAAAATTTCTTCCAATCGTTCAATCCTTTTTCGAATCCGGTAACGAAAATTGAACCCTCAGACCATATAACATCATACTCCGATTCAGGTATTTCAAGATTTCTTATATCAAGGCATTTTGTAGTAATTTTATTACCTATGCCCATCTCATACGCTTGATCACTGAGTTCATCAAGAAATGGTTGATAATTGTCAACAGCTAAAATTTTACCATCAAAATTTAAAGCAAGTGCAATAGTTTGAAAACCTGTACCACATCCAATATCCAGAATATTTTCAATAGTTGTTTTTTTCTTAATTATATTTAATGCTTTTATTGTAAGCATTATATCACCCGGTCCTTGACGTGGTAAATTGCTAAAAATTTCGTAAAATATTTCGTCCATTCCTTTATGCTTGATTTCCTGTTCTAAATATCGTAAATTTAGTAAAATTCTGATTTCTAATGAATAAAAAGTTTATCATAGTCTTGTTGACTTTTTTATTTTCATTGAATCTACATTCTCAGGAAAATATTGATTTTGCGTTACCTATTCTTAATATAAATCCAAATGCCCGTTTAGGCGGAATTGCTGATATTGGTGTTGTTTCATCAGTTTTTTATAAAGATGCAGGCTTATTTCAAAATCCTGCTATTTTATCGAGTAATTCAATATATACTGGTAGCAATATATTCTTAAAAAATATAAAAGATAACACTGCTAATGATGCTTATTTCTCAGGATGGAGTGGCTATTATGCTACCGATTCATTTAATACAGTTGGATTTAATTTTTCGTACCTGAACTATGAAAATATATTTATTCTAAAAGATTCCAATGAGTTGGATTCAGAATATGAGCCCTATGAAATGTTCTTTCAACTAACATTTGCTCATAGTTTTAATAAAACCATTTCAGCAGGCCTTGGTATTAAATACTTGCGGGGCAACTTTGCATTTGCATCCATTGAAAATATTATAAATTCTTACGCTGTTGATTTCGGTTGCAGCTATCATAAATCCTATAATTTATCTGATTATTCGGAATTAAATACTTCAGCGGGATTAGCTATTACCAATTTGGGTCCTCGTTTAGAAAATGATGAGAATCAAAAAAAATTTATCCCAATTAAATTACTTTTAGGATTGTTTATTAACCCCGATATCTACGTTAGCAGGTTATTTAAGTTAAATATTGAACTTTATTATCAGGCTGAAAAATACCTAATCCCATCTACACCAATCTATAATACTGAAGGAGGAATAATTGATGGAAAAAATCCTGATATATCAGCTTTTAATGCCTTGTACCAATCGTTTTATGATTCGCCCGAAGGGTTTTCAGGTGAAATTGATGAAATACGACATAAATTCGGAAGTGAATTCAGATTAAATTATTTAAATAAGAGTTTTATTGCTATCAGACATGGAAGAATATTTGAAATGAAAACATTCGGTGGTGAAAATTATCAGACGTATGGATGTGGTTTGGGTTTCAGGGGCTTTATGATAGATTATAGTTATATTTATTCAGACAATGAACTATTAAACAAAAACTGGGCACTAACACTGGGAGCAAAATACAATCTTGATGGCGATTTTTTCAGATTCTAATTTTAGATTTTTTCTTTATTTCAGATTCACTTCTTTATTAATTATATCCTCTAGCAGTTCAACAGCTGATTTAACATAATTGGTACAATTTTTATCGAACACTTTTGTATCATAAGCCTCTTTTCGGCCTTCAGGAGTATTTAAATCAAAATGAATTAGAGTCTTACAATTAATAGATCCATTTATTTGAGTGAATTTTTTTGAAAATTCTTGAATTAAATGATTTGTAATTTCTTTAGCATCATCATCGCCTTGTTTGTACTTTCCTCGCAAATAACCAATAACCATAAAAGCACCTGTAACAGCACCACAGGTGCCTTGCATGCGTCCCATGCCGCCACCAAATCCAGAAGCCAGGCGAAGAGCTGTTTCTTCATCAATATTCATGATATCGGCAAATGAAACAATTACCGATTGTGCACAATTAAATCCGGAGGAATAGTAAGTGAGAGCTTTTTCAGAACGATTCATACAAAAAACAGGGATTAAGCTAGTTGTTTTTGATGAATTACCTGATTAAATTTTTCCACAAAAATATTATTGCAATTCACAAGTGTATATTTTGGTTCTGTTAACTCAGAGAAATCAATTTCAACTCGTGCTGATGGGTTTTTTTCTAAATAACCTATTACTTTTAAATAATCTTTCACAACATCATATTCAATGTGATCAATATCAAAAGGATCTTTCAATTCAATTTCGTTTCCGTTTTTAAAACAAGCAATTGTCATATGATTTAATTTTTATTTTTATTCCTTTAACAAACTTTAAGCCAAAAAAATTTTCTAACAAGATTAACCCGTATAATTGATATAAATAATTTTTGTTGGTTGATTGTTATAAACTCATTTCAAATTCAAAGATGTAGGTTTTAATAAATTGGTTGCGTTGTTCAAATTATTTATAATTCTGATATTTCCTTTCTAACTTTATGTATGCACGTATAGTTACTATTTATGAGTTCAATTTTTAATAAAAAAATGGAACAACAAATTCAATTTGTTATTCCATTCGAAATAAATCAACAAAAATCAACTAGCTATAAAATATGTTTATTTAATAATGAGTTTTTTGGTTGCAGTTTTCTTCCCTTGTGAAATTTGAATAAAATATTCACCAGCATTTAAATCGAATTCTTTATTGTAAATTCCCGAAAATCCTTTTTGTTCATCAGAAAAACTACTTTTTCCAGTTTTATCAAAGATATTAATCTTTATATTACTTTTATTCTTTACATCAAACTCAAGGCTTACTTTTTTGTCTTGCACTTTAAATTTTATCTGCAAATCAATCTCATTAAGCTCATTTTCAGGTTTAATATCCTTTTTAATTTCACTCAGAATCTTTTTATCTTCATCATTTATACCTTTAATAATTATCATTGAATTGTGTGTATCTTCAAATGATTTAAGAATAATAACATCTTCAT
>MENE01000125.1:0-15202 GCA_001769005.1 Bacteroidetes bacterium GWA2_31_9b
TCGTCTGACAGATAATTCATATTATCCATATTATCATCGAAAGTAGGTTTGTTCGAAAAGAACAAAGCAACAACAGTAAAAGCAATTATAAAGAAGAGTATGTACTTATTTTTTTCAAATGAATAGGATGTAAATCTCTCAAGTACATTCTTTTGAGGTTGTACAAAGGTTTGATTCTTATCTGCCTTAATTAAATGGGGTAACACAGTTATTGAAAATACAGCAGCTATAAATACAGCAATTGCTGCAAATATTCCCATATCCTGTAAAGCGCGTGAACTCACAAACAATAAACAAAGAAATGCAGCAGCCGTAGTTGAACTGCTTACTAATACAGGTAAAGCAATATCACTAATCACTTTCCGAATAGAACCAATGCTTTTTAGATGAGAAAATAAATGCAATGAGAAATCGACAGTTATTCCTAATAAAACAGAACCAAATGCTAATGAAATAACCGATACTTTTCCTTTAAATAAAAATAGTAATGCAACAGCAATAACTCCACCAAATAAGGCCGGTAAGAAAATCAAAAAGAAAATGCTCTTTTTTCTAAAAAATAAACTTAAAAAAATAATCAACCCCACAAGTGCAATTGAAAGCGTAATTGAGATATCTTTTTTTATTCTGTTTGCATTCCCTACAGCTACTGCCGCAGCACCATAATATTGAATATTAATTTCGTTATTCGATGATAACTCAAGACTATCAACGATTTTATCAAGTTGTTTTATTAGTATTCCGTTATGGTTTGTTTCGGCCGACGGGTAAGCTGATGTTACAAATAAGGTGAGGTTCTTTTTATTAATTGTAAAAATTCGTCCATTATTTATCTCATGATTTTCGTCGATACGAAAATTGTTTAACCGATTTAAAGCTATTGGAGCAAAATGAAGCGGGTCTTTTATTACAAACTGTTTCATTACCATACTGGCAGGTGAAATCAGTGTTTTAAAATTATTTTTTATTGCATGGTCAATAGCTGTTTCGCTTATAAGGCTATCAATTTTTGAGTAATCACTCTCTTCAAGAAATACGGGTAGATTATTTAAATAAATATCATAAACATCATAAATAATATTTTCTGATACTTCGTATGTAATTTCCTTTATTAAAGATGGCTGTAGTTTTTCAAGCTCCAGAATTATTTTATCACCAAATTCTATTAATTTCTCTGGTTGTGGAATTTGATTTGTGTCTTTAAGTGAAATATTTATAATGAGCTTATCGGCAAAATTTAGATTCTGAGAAACCAACGTAATTTTATCGATGTTCTTGTCGGAAGGCAACATTTTAGAAATATCTTCTTCGAACCTGATTTTCGATGCGAAAAAAACGGATAACCCAAAAATTGCTATAATAAAAAGTATAAATACTATTCTGAATTTTTGAAATTTATCGAAAAGACTGGTAATAAAATTAGGCATGTTCTGTGAGAGTTAATCCGGTTATGGTTTTACAAATTCTTCCTGTAGTTGCGGGTTTTTTCTAAAAATGGATAATAAAACAAATGCAATTATTCCAACAATTAGTGCTAAAATAACTCCAAATGCCAAACTACCAACAATATACTGAAGAATATTATCTTTTATCATATCCAGATTAATATCTGAATTATACTTTAAACTTAATTGGTTTGCTTCAATAAATAATCCACCTGTTTTAAAACTGGCAAAAAGTATTATGGGGATCATTGGTGGAATACTGATGTTTGAAGCAACAATAACGATTACCTTATTGAGTTTTAAGAGATGAGCAATGCCGAAAGCAATTAGCATCTGGTATCCCCAAACAGGAGCAACGCCCATAAATAATCCAAGCATTAAAGCAAAAACAATTTTATGATTTGGTTCTTCGTTTTGCAATACTTGCTTTCTATAAAACTCCTGAATGTTCTTCTTATTCAGGCTTCTAACAAACTTAAATGGTTTAACAATCAGGAGTGCATAAAAAACTAAAAAGGTATTTAAAATGCTTATGCGTGTAAAATCTTTGAAAGGTCTAAAATGCGAAACCCGAGTTTCTTTTGGAGCATAATAAACCTGAATTGGAACAGAAGTAACATCAACACCTTTCCATGCAGCACGAACAATAACTTCAATCTCAAATTCATATTTACGGGTAAAAAAAATCATTTTATGTAGTGGTTCCAAAGGGTATAATCTAAAACCTGATTGGGTATCGGGTGCATTTATTCCCGTTTCAACACGGAACCAGAAATTGGAAAATTTATTTCCGAAGCTACTTTTACCGGGAACACTCGATTGATCCATATTTCGACTTCCAATAATAATCGCATTTGGCGATTCGTCCAGTTTTTCAATAAATTTTGGAAGGTCGCTTACAAAATGCTGACCATCGGAATCAATTGTAATTGCATATTTGTACCCTTTATCCCATGCAGCACGAAGCCCTTTTCTTAGCGCATATCCTTTACCTTTATTTTTTGGATAACTGATTATGTCAATAGTTGAAAAATTACTTAAGATTTCGCCAGTGTTATCAGTAGCTCCATCATTAACAACAATAATCTGATCAGTATAACCCATTACACCACGAATTACCGATTCTATTGTTTTGTGATTATTGTATGTTGGAATAATAACGCAACACTTTTTCTCCTTAAATAATTCCTTATATTTTTCAACCGCTTCAATCATCTCTATGCTTATTTAGCTTTAAAATTCCCTTTAAACTTATAAAAAACTGTTTCCCCGAAATGCGTTTCGCTGGTAACCTGTGTTGTATTATCTTCTTTTACTTTTAGCTTTAAATCAATTTGCAATATTTCATTAATTTCAGGATTAACAATAGCCATAAACTTAATATAATCGGCAGAAACAAGCATAAGTTCTTTTTTCTCTGCTGTTTCCATTACTTCTTTAATAAGTTGAGTAAGGCAAACACCAGGTACAACAGGATTGCCCGGGAAATGACCTTTATAAACAGGATGATTTTTATTAAGTTTAATTACGGCCTTAATATTTTCATTATCGATTTTATCGAATTCTATTAGTGTATAAAAATCTTTTAAAAGCATTCTTATTGTTGTATAAGTTTAAGATTCATTTTAAATTTTATATTGCTATGTTGCAATACGATTTCACCAGGGATTTCTTTTTTATAATCATACAAACCTACTGATATTTTTTCAGAATTCCGTTTTCTTTTACTCATGTTATCAATAGAAACTGATTCATTATTTTGAGTAAAATAAGTACTGAATTTACCAGATTTTAACTGCCATATTTTTTGATTTTGATCTGTATTTTGCATTTCAATTATTTGATTAAAACTTTCTTGCATCAACAATAAATTAAAATCTTCTTCAAATGTTTTAATAATCATTTTTTTATTGAGTTGGTCAATGCAGGAAACAACATTTAACTTTCCCTGATATAATTCAAAATCAAAAATTTTAAGTCCGAATTGGGTAGTAAGTGCAATGCGGTATTTATTAATTTCGGTTTTTTTTATGATTAGTAAACCACCGAATGTATTTTTATAAAACGACATATCGGCTTTGTAAATAATTGTTCTATCTGTGTGGGGCAGGGAATATGGAATAATAGAAGTGTTTTTCTCAGGATATTCAGTTTTGGTAAGGTTTTTATACGGATTCGAGCAGCCTGACAGAATAAAAATAATTGGTACAAGAAGAACAAGAGCTTTCAATCCTTTTTGCTTCCTATTAAAAGAACCTGAAAAATCGGATACATTATTTTTGAATATTAAATTTCTCATTTTCAACCGGAAGGTTTAGTTTTCGCTTTACAAATTCAATACTGGTATAGTCGTCTGAAGTCTCAATCATTTTAATACTTGAAACAGAATTATCGGTTTTATCAATAAATATTTTTATTGATTTTAGCATACTTTTCATTTCGGCCATTTTGGGCTCTAATTCAAGTAAATAGTGCTTATCAGATTCAAAATATTTTACTGTGAATCGTTCGCTATCATTAAACAAGCTTCCCTGAATGGTTCCAATCATCATGTAGTTTATTTCGCTAAACATTTTATTCGATTGGGTATCAAATGTACTCACTTTTCCATCATCCTTGATATAAATATTCTTGTTATTAAAAACAATGATATAAACAAAAGGCTCTGAATATTCCCATCGAAGTTGATTGGGCGCTTTAAAAATAAATTTTCCTTTAGAAATAATGTTTTCTGATAAAAAGCTTAGATGTTTTTCCTGAACAAAATCACTCTGAATAGTTTGTGTATTACTGGTTAACAGGTTGATTTTATTTTTAAACTCAGTTGAATTATTAACAGGTTTAAAACCTATTTCCTGTGCCTTTCCATTAAGTGATACAGCTAAAAAAAAGGAAGCAATAATTAATATTTTATTTATCATATGCAGTAATTTCTAAAAGTTCATCAACCCGAATTATTTTGTAATTGTTTGATTTTAAATACTCTAAAACTGATTTTACTATTTCTATTGAATTAAAACGGTTATCGTGAAATAATATGATGTCCCCATTTTTAACTCTCTTTTTAACTTTACGAATTACTTTTTCAGGTTCGTGAATGGTATCGAATGAACGTAAGCTCCAGCCAATAACATGGAAATTGAAATTCCTGAGTGCTTTTGCAATTGGGGGATTAGTTACTCCAAATGGTGGACGAAAAAGTTTTGCCTTTTTTCCAGTTATTTCAAGTATGAGTTCCTGATTTTTTTGAATATCATCAGCAAGGCTTTTTGAAGAAAAAAGGTTTTTCCCATGCGAATGAGAATATGTATGATTGCCAATTAAATGACCCCGTTTGTCAATTTCTAAGAGTAAGTCTTTATTTGATTCAATCTTTTGTCCAATACAAAAAAAAGTAGCTTTAGCATTGTATAAATCAAGCAAATTAAGTATTTCGGGTGTGATTTCAGCATGTGGTCCATCATCAAAAGTAATAGCAATTTTAGACTCTTTGATATTTCCGCTGCACAATGTTTTTAAATAAAAATTTGAACCTATAGTAAACGAACTATAAGCCAATAAAAATAAATATAGCAAACTGAATAAAACCAAAAATATCCCTTTCCATGGGAGAAAGAGATATGCCAGGATAATAACAATGATGTAAAGAACTGTTGTTGTTCTTAGATTAATCATTGATTTAACAAATAAAATGTATGGTTAATGTTTTTAAAATGATTATAAACCAGAACATTCTTAATTGGTTTATTGGTAAAGTTTTGCTTATTAAATCTTGCAATCTCAGGTACATTTTGCGTTTTAATAGCTTTAGCAGCTAACCACAATGCAAATGCACCACAAGTATGATATGTGCCTACAAGATGTTTAAAATAAGCGTAATTGGTATTGAAATATTTCTCGGTTAAATGATAATAAATTCCATCAGTATCAATATTTCCATCTACTCCAAGAACTACTAAATCCAAATTGTTTTTCGATATCCCATTATCAGTAAGAAATTTTTCAATATGATTTTCAATTTCCTGAAAGTCAGCAGGTTTGTATAAAGTAGAAATACTTTTTATCTGAGCATAATTAGATGCATCTTTTTTTCCTGTTAATGAAAAGAATGAAACTCCTTCTCCATCAATAGTACCCTGAGTTTTATGGTTTAATAAGTCAAGGTGGTTTACTTTTTCTTTCTTAACCCATTTTGTTTTCTTTAAAATGCTGTGATGTTGTTCGGTAATCTCGTCGAAACCACCTACCAAAACATTTTCAGCATCTTTATCGTGAATTAAAAGCATTGCATCAAGTAATGCACTCTCGAACGAAAATCCACGATGTGAATACGTATTGTTATAATTAAAGCATTGCAATGCAATAGCTACTTGTCCGCTAATTGTATTGTGTGTTGATTGTATAAATGAAGTAGGAGTTAGGAACTGTTCGTTATGGTCAAGTATAGAATTTAAGAATTTCTCAGTATCTTCAACTAAACCTAATCCTGTACCGGAAATTATACCACCCGGATTTTCTATTCCTGCATCTTTTAAACAAAATTTCGATGCATAAATACTCATTTTAATCAATCGACTCATTCTGCGAATTTGAATCGGGTTGATATGTTCTTTATACGATGGTTCAATACAATTCAGAAATTCTTTATCGTGTACAACGATTTCGTCAAGAAAACTGTTATTATCAGTAGTATTTTGGGGAGAAATAACTCCCATTCCTTTTATATAAACTTCCATAGTTATACTCTCGAAAAAATTAATGCAGAATTGTTACCACCGAAACCAAATGAGTTAGATAAAACATGATCAACTTTTACGTTCTCAAGTAATTCTGTAACTGGTTTATAGCTAAGCTCTTTCATTTGTTGTTTGAAATTCATGTTTGGATATATCATGTTGTGTTGAATAGCCAAAACTGAAAGTACAGCTTCAATTCCACCTGCAGCACTAGTAGTATGACCTGTAAATGATTTTGTTGAGCTTACTCTTGGTGGATTTTCTCCAAATAAATTTTGAATTGCACGACCTTCGGAAATATCGTTATTTTCGGTTCCTGTGCCATGTGCGTTAATATAATCGATTTGTTCAGGTTTTAATCCACTACGGTCTAATGCTTTTTTCATTGCCAGATAAGCACCTTTACCTTCTGGTGTTGATGCTGTCTGGTGAAAAGCTTCGCAAGCATTTCCATATCCTGTTAGTTCACAAAATACTTTTTTCCCTGATTCTTTAACCAAATCTTCAGATTCGAGTACTAAGAAAGCAGCACCTTCGCCTAAATTCAAACCATGTCGGTTTTCATCGAATGGTTTGCATAATTCGCGATCAAGAATCATTAAAGTATTAAAACCATTCAAGTGATACTTGGTTAATGATTCTGTACCACCTGCAATTACACGGTCTAAAATATTGTTTTTTATTAAGCGTGCTCCTAAAATCATTGAATTAGCAGCCGAAGAACAAGCAGTACTTGTTGTTGAAAGAAAATCTTTAACTCCAATATAATCTGCAATACGTTCGGTACTATCGCCACAATCGTGTGATTCAATATATTTGATATGCTTTCCTTCAGTAAGAAAATCGTGATAATATTGTTCGCTTTTATCCATTCCACCAACAGTAGTACCTGAAATTAAACCTGTTCTTTTACCTTTCATGTCAGTAATTCCGGCACATTTTACAGCTTCAGCTGCTGCAACTATTCCCATTAAAGTTGCTCTGGTATAAGGCAAATTATTATCAAGCCCCATAAGTTCTATGAGCTCTTCGTTGGTGTATTTAATTTCGGATACAGGAATAGTATCCTTATGAAATGTATCAAGGTGTGTAATTTTTCCCACACCTGTTTTTCCATCACGAATAGATTGTAAAGTTTCTTCAACGTTATTACCGATACCTGAAATTATTCCAATCCCGGTAACAAAAATCCTTTTTGACATTTACAAATTTCCTTTTCTGCTTTAATTTTTATTTGCTTCAATAAATTCTGCAATTGTACGAATAGAGAAAAATATTTTTTTACCGTCTTTAGGGTCTTCAATTTTTATTCCATACTGTTTTTCAAGCAAAACTATTAATTCCAACGCGTCAATTGAATCAAGTCCTAATCCGTCGCCAAAAAGGGGAGCATCAGTATCAATATCACTTGGTTTTACATCTTCTAAATTTAAAACTTCAATTACTTGTTCTTTAATCTTGTTAATTAATGCTTCCATCTTATTTTCCTTATTTAATTATTTTCGTTATGTTTTCGGGTTTAAAACTAATATTATCTTTTTGATTTTCCTTAATTTTTTCGACTAAAAAAAGTATTGCGCTGTATTTATTATCAACATAATCAGCCCATCCTGCAAGGCAAACATCTATTTTTTCTGAATTTAAAAGATTATTTACATGTTCAGAAATAAAATCTGGATCAAATTCTTTGGTAATAAAACAGGTATTTTCTCCTTGAAATTTATTCCGGATACAGATTTCACCAATCATCACATTTGGAAGAGTGTATACAAAAATTGCAGGACTGGGGAAATAATTTGATTTATCTTTAATTGTATCAACATAATTTGTATCGGTGTCGATTGTTGAATGTGAGTTTTGTAATATAACACCTACTCTGTTAGGATCAACAGTTTTTATTTGTTCATTATCTTTTAATATAATTTCTGAAGCAATAAAAGCAATTTTGCATAAATTATCCATTTTAAAATATTTTGGATACTTTATATCATATTGCTTGTAAATGGATTTCATAAACTCATTAAATGGTTCATTTGCCGAATTGTTAAATTCAATTTTACCATCAACAATAACTTCTGTTGGATTTATAATACAATATTTGGTTATATAGTTTTCCATTTATTCTTTTAATCGGCATTAAGTTCTGAGAAATAAACAGCAGCATTACATCCACCAAAACCTGATGCTGTTTTAATAAAGTTTCTGATTTCTCCTTGATAGAAATTATCAACAATCTTGATGGGTACAGTAACTCCTAATTCAGAAAATCCTAATGATTTTATTAAGCAATTTTCTTTTATTGAGTGAACTCCTGCAATACATTCAATTATTCCGGCAGCACCCAAAGTATGTCCCCAATATCCTTTCAGACTATTTACGGGAACATTTTCTAAACCGGCTAATGCAATTGCTTTGGCTTCCATTTCATCGTTATATTGAGTTGCAGTGCCATGTGCAGATATATAATCAATATTTTTATTCGTTTTTTCTGCTTCGGCTAATGCATTTCTGATAGCAAAATACAAACCATCGCCTGTTCGTGAAGGACCCGAAATATGATTTGCATCGTTACTGTTTGCTCCACCTCTGAATATTACTGGGTTTTTATCGTTAACTAAATTTGAGTCTGTTGATAAAATAAGTGTTCCGACACCTTCTCCTAAAGTAATTCCATCGCGAGAAACATCAAAAGGTTTGCAAGGATTCGCACTAATAGCTTTAAACGACTGAAACCCGGATGGTGTAAATTCAGAAATGATATCTCCACCACAAACAATAGCATTTTTATATTTACCTGTTTGTAATAAATGTGCAGCAGTTATTATTGCTGAAACTCCAGAAATACAAGCGTTTGAAATTATTATTGGCTTATTTGGCGTTTTAAAGAATTTACTTACTTCATTTGCTAAAGACCAAAGATAAACTCTTTCGTGATTAAAATTTTGTCTTCTGTTTTCTAATAAATCAATATTTCCTTTAGTTGTTGAAATTAGGAAAATAGTATCGTGTGATTTTGTATCAATATCAGTTTGTTTCAGTGCTTTTGATATTGATAATATCATCATTTGTTCAAGTCTTGTATAATCAAATCCATCGCCATATTGAGTAAACTCATTTTTCAACATTTCAGAATCAATTAACGATGTATACATAGGAACAGTCGTTATTTTTGGATCAAATGTTTGAGCAATTCCAGAACTCCCTTCTTTAAGAGTATTAAAATTCGCTTCGGTAGTAAATCCGAGCGAAGTAATAATATTATCAGTTATGGTATAAATCGAATTCATAGTTTTATTTTATACAATTAATCCAATTTTCTTTTTCCATTCAATAAAAAAATCAGGAGGAGTAAGCATTAATTCCCGGTTTAAATCGATAAATACCTGAATGCTTTCGCCTGTAGCACAAACTTTGTTATTCTTTTTATTGTAAATAGTATATTCAAAATGAATTTTAGCTGCATCATGGTCGATATAACGTGTTTCAACTATTGCAGTATCTCCATATTCAAGAGGTAGTTTATAATCAAATGTTAATTTCACTAATGGAGTTAAGTGATTATTAGCATATACATCAAGGTAGCTAATTCCGTATGCTTTACCAAAAGCTTCGCGTCCATCTTCGAAAAATTTTGCATAATTTCCATGCCATACAATACCCATCGAATCCACTTCGCTAAATCGAATAATTGTTTCTGTTCTATGAATTAACTCATTTCTATGAACCTGCTTCTTTTTAATCAATTTTTTATTTTTTGGTAAGTTGCAAAATTAACTTTTTTAATTTTTATAACCTGATTTTTTTTATGTTTTAAAACCTGATGATCAAATCCTTATTTTGTTCTGTGTAATTTATTATAACCAATGGCAATCATTAACATAATTACAAAAAACAAGAGGAGTTTTAATACTTCAGGCAGAACGGTAAGTATATCCCCATTTCTTAAAAAAACATCGTAAAATCCACTTAATCCCCAATTTAAAGGAGAAAATTGACTAAATATTCTCATGGTATGAGGCATAACATAAATAGGAACCCAAATACCACCGAGAGCAGCAAAGATTATAATTAAAACAGCACCAAATGTTGATGATTGTTCGTGTGTGGTTGCAATTGTTCCAATAGCAACGCCTAATCCTGTTGCAGCTAAGCCCGATGAAATGGCTAATAATGCTAATGCAATTTTATGTGGTCCAATTTCCAGCTGCGGCAAACCCATTGCTGGTAAAATATATAAACCTACCATCAACATCAATAAAAACTGTAAAAATGAAACTACAAGAAAAATAAAAATTTTACTGAACATTACCGTTACATAGGAACCGGGCATTGTTTTTAAACGAAAAGCACTTCCTTCATCACGTTCTTTTATAATATTGCCTGCAAGAGGAAGAACAATAAAAAACATAGCAAACATGGTCCATGCAGGAACGTTATGCTGAACTGAATTTGGTAAAATTTCCGAGTTCGTTGTTGATGCGTAAATTTCCTGGTATTTTATTGTTTCAAAACTCTCAAATTCAACTGCTTTTTGATCGGGGAACATCTCAGCTAATGCAAGTGAGAAATTCTTAAAGAACATTTTTATTTCAAGCTGCGAAGTGAATTCTTTTAAAGAACTCATTACTGAATTTTTAAACGAATAGCTTGTTGCAGGATCAATATAAATAATGATATTTACTGTACTTTTTTTCGTTCTTTTTTTAACTCCCGGAATATCAAAAGTTTTAAACGATTTATTAATTAGTGCATTTACATTTCCACGAATAGCTTCGGTTGCTCTTTCTGGAATTACAATACCAATTTTGAATTTTCCTTGTGCAACGGCTTCTTTAGCCATTTCTTCTGTAATTTTTACACCATCAAATTCTTCAACAATCTCGAAAAAATCAGATTCAATTAATCCTTTTCTTATTGCTTCACCCAAACTGTCGCGATCGTTATTAACCAGAATCATTGAGATGTTAGCATCCTTTACAGATTTAAATGTTGCATCCTGAATGAGAGTCATTATCAGAATCAGCACAAGAGGCATTAGAAAGAGAATTGCTAATCCTGCACGGTCTCTTATTAAAACAAGAAATTCTTTATATATTGATGATAATAGTCGTAGCATAATGAGTTTAAGTTTATTCGTCGCGTAATGCTTTACCTGTTAAATGTAAGAACATACTTTCAAGGTCTTTATATTCTTTATTATTTTTGATTAAATCTTTTGGTCTTCCTTCTGTAATAATATTTCCTTCATCAATAATGGCTACACGTGTACAGAAATTTTCTGCTTCTTCCATATAATGTGAAGTGTATATTAAAGTTGCTCCTTCTTTATTTATATTACGAAGATGTTCCAGAATTACATTTCTCGATTGAACATCAACACCAACAGTAGGTTCATCAAGAAAAATGAGCTTAGGTTTATGAAGTATTCCTGCAATTAGATTAATTCTGCGTTTCATACCACCGGAATAGGTTTTTATTTTTCGATTGGCAGTTTTTTCTAATCCGAATAACTCAAGGCACTCATCAATTCTATTTCTAAGGTTTTTTCCTTTTAATCCATACAAATGACCAAAAAAAGTAAGGTTTTCTTTTGCTGTAAGCGATGGATATAAAGCAATATCCTGAGGTACAACACCAATAATACTTTTTATTTTTTCCGATGAATGTGAATAATCCATTCCGTCAATAAAAACATTACCGGCAGTTGGGTCAAATAATCCGCAAAGGATTGAAATGGTAGTTGTTTTTCCTGCTCCATTAGGACCTAACAAACCATATATTTCTCCGGGTTGAATATCAAGACTAATATTATTAATAGCAGGTTTGTTTGAACCTCTATAAATCTTTGTTAAATGCTTAATCTCAATAATTGGTTGATTTTCCTGCATTAGTTTATTAATTTCTTTAATTCAATAAAAAATTTCTCTTCATCATCTGCAATTTCTAACATTAAATTTGCAACAGTATTGTATCCATCAGGATCTGAAGACCTGCCTTTACATGTTTTTGCTGCTAATGATGAAAATGTTCTCCATTTATCTCCAATTTTGGTCATTTCTTTCGAAAGTTCGAAATATCGTTGATCTTGCATTATTTCAGCGACTTCCTGTAAAAAAGCTGCATATATAAATCGAAATCCGGCGCCACCTGTTCCAATTTCCTCTAACATTCGAACCATCTGAGCCAAATATGCTGCTGCCTTTTTAGGACCCAATTTTTTTGGCCAATTTCTCATTCTTCTTGAGAGATATCTAATTCCTTTTACTCCAAACAATGGAACAGGAATAGTTAGCATCCAATCAGCTGTTTGTTTAATTCCTTTGTGAATAGCTGATTTTAAGTCAATCTCTTTAGGTATTTCTATTGGATAGTACATTTTACCATTTGGACTTAATGGTCCTTTTGCAAATCGTACTTTTTTTAGTTCGTCGTAAGTTAATGTAGTTGGATACTCCATAACAGGGTCGCTGATAAAGTAGGTATCACCTTCTTTACCATAAACGGTCATGTTGTGTGCATTAAAATGAAAACGGTAAGCAGGAGGGAAGTATGATAAATGAAATACTCCAGCTTGAACGCCAACAGGTAGTTTCTTTTCAAGAACTCTATCTAATTCATCCATTGCTCTTTTAGGTTGTCCTCTAAAAGTTTGTTTTTTCATTTTTATTCCTAATCGTTTTGCTGCACGGGCAAATATCATTCCCGGAACAGGACGAAAAGATGCTAATGGAATTCCATTAACCTTTACAAAAGGCATATATGCAAAGAAATATCCGCTACCAATACCAAATATCATTGCTTCACTTAAATTAAGCCCGTGGTATTTTAATAAACTGGAAATTACTCCGTTTTCACAATGTCCTGCAGGTATATGTTCGAAATCAAGTTTCATGTGTTTATAATTTGTTTTTTTATGGTCACATGGAATGTCCATGATATTGAATTATAATTATTTCAGTTGGTGTCTATCAATCATGGACATTTCATGTTTATTTCTTAGGTTTGTAATTTAATAATTCATCAACAGTAATTCCCAAAACCTTAGCGTAATTAGCCAATTGTTCTTGTTTAAGTTTTTTAAATCCTCTTGGTTTTAAATGTCTTTTAACTCTCCATTTTGGAATTTCAACATATTCTGCTAATAATGCAACATTCATCTGGTTTTTAGCCATAAAAAACATGATTGGACTAGCTTTACCTGCTAAAATTTTTTCGTTTGCATCATTCATATTATCATGAATATCGTCCCAGGCAAGTTCGTTAACTATATTTTTTGGTTCCCATCCTTTACTGAATGTTTTTACATATTTTCCATTCTCATCAACAGCATATTGTATTTCGCGGGTTATTCCTGCTGTAATGCCTTCGTCTTGGGGTACTTTATCTATTTCCATATTTTAAAGTTTTCAGTTTCAAGTCTAAAAAATTTCAATACTTATTTCTCATTACTCGATACTATTTTTTCTCATCCAGAAAGATTTTCATAGTACAATCTGCAATAACCTGATTATCACAAGTTATTTTACCATTTATGAGTGTAGTATTAAAAACCTGGTGTTCAACATTAACTTCTGTAAATATTGTTTTATTAATTTCTGGTAACTTATATATGTTTAGTTTTTGAACGGCTCCAATATATCCTATTGGTACTTCTTTACTTTGATTTCTATATTCAAATCCTACACCAACCGCAGCAGTTTGAGCAATATTTTCAATTAATCCTGGTTCTTCAAAAAAACCATCTTTACAAAAAATATTATTTTCATGAAGATATAAACTGCTAATAGTTTGTCCACCTTCGGCTTTATGAAGCTTCTCAACCATAACCATTGGTTGTCTTTGTGGAATAAACATTAGAATATTTTCTCCTTCGGCTATTACATGATCAGATATTCCCATAGTGGTCCTTTCTTATTTCTTAATCGTAATCTGTTAATAATAGTACTAGTGTCTTCATCAGGGAAAACCCAACGTTTACCTGTATTCTTAGCTCTTTCTTTTAAATTGTCGTAATTAACTTTATCAGAGATATAGTATTTAGGTTCAATAAGATCATCATTAATATCTAATTTCCCTTCAGCAATAGCGTATTCATGTAATTTTGTTCCCGGATAAATGCGCATACCTACAAATGGAAAAAATACAGATCTATCAATCCTTTTTGAATTCTCGAAAGTTTCATTAATGGTTTCGTCGGTTTCTCCGTATCCCCCAAGTATTAAGAAATGAGCAAAATCAATTTCCAGTTTATTACAAAGAGCCGACTTTTCAAGAATATCGTTTACTGTAAAGTTTTTACCATAGTTTTTTAAACTGGTTTCTGATATTGATTCGGTTCCAAATTCGATATGACTTAATCCTGATTTTTTTAGAAGAACTAATAAATCTTCGTCAAAATTTGTAAAAGTAAAATAGCCACCCCATTTGATTTTTATTCCGCTGTGGATTATTTTATCAGCCAATTCGTAGTTGTATTCATTTTTAATGTTAAAAACCGAATCGGTAAAAAATACATAATCGATTCCTTTTTGATAATATAGCTTTTTAAGTGTTTCAACAATCTTATCGGTATTTAATGTTCTAACTTTTTTACCTTCGATTACAGGATATGTACAATAAATACAATTGTATGGGCATCCACGTTTGGTCTGAATATTAAGCATTCCACTTTTTTGCCAGTAGAAATCAATAATATTTTCGTCGAAATTGAGTGAAAGATCGCTAAAATAACTTTCCTTTTTATTGAAAATTACCTGATCGTTTTGCTTGTAAATCAGACGATTAATATTCGAATAATCTTCATTGTTATCGAGCGCTGTGATTAATTTATACATGGTTTCTTCACCTTCACCATATACCCCAAAATCTGGATTAAGCCTTTTAAACATTAATTCAGGAAATATTGAAAATCCAGAACCTCCAACTACAATTTTTGCATCAGTAGCTTGTCGAATATTATCAACTAAATTCTTGTAATGATTAATAAAAAACTCTCTGTTATATGAATTTACATCATCAACA
>MENE01000125.1:15302-16846 GCA_001769005.1 Bacteroidetes bacterium GWA2_31_9b
AATTAGTTAATTTTTCTTTTAAGTATGTAGCAATATAAGACAATCCTATAGGATAAACCGGATAGGGTATAGTGTGTTGATTAGCTGATATAAAAAGTATCTTATTTTTTTTCATTTTTTAGTTCTTTTCCCAGAAAGGATAATAATTAAACCATTGTAAAGGATATTGTTTTAATTTTATTTCAAGTTCTTTTACAAACCTTTCTACTATTCGAATTAATTCTTTTTCCTGTTCTTCAGGATTTAAAAATCTCTTAACCCTTTCAGGTGGTGTTGCATAAAAATGATAATGAGTTTTCGATTCTTTCATAGTAAAAGCAAATGTCACAGGAACATTGAAACGAGCAGCAAGATAAAATAATCCTGTAGGGAAAGCAGCTTTTCTTCCCATAAAATCAACTTTTACAAGTTTACTTTCTTTAACGAACCGATCACCGGCAATGGCAATTAATTCTTTGTTTATTAATGCATTACTGATAGGAACAATATGCGAAAGATCTTCTTGAATTGCGATAATATTTATGTCTTTATTAACAAGGATATCAGACATATATTTTTTAAGATTCTGATGTTCTGCATCAAACATTAAAATATTTATTTTTGAATTTAATCGTTCAAGCAGTTGAGCTGCAGTTTCAAAATTTCCAACATGAGCATTTATAATTATACCTCCAGTTTTATCTGCCACCATTTGTCGTAAATGATGTTCCCCATCAAAATTGTAAGTGAATTTTCCTTTTAAACCACCTAAAATGGCAAACTTATCGAGCAAAACTTTTCCAAAAGTATAATAGCTTAGATAAATACTCCAGATTGATTTAAGCCACGAATATTTTTGAATTTTTCGAAAATAGAAACAAACCTCTTTTGAGCTGGCGGTAGAGAATAGAAAGAAATAAAATGCAACGAACAATAAAATAAAGTATGCAAAAGATAAGCCCAAATGTTTGAGTGTAAAAACAAAAATCTTATAACCAAGCAGTGTTCCTCGGGATTGTCCTTTCCATGATGGCATCTATAAAACCTCCGTAAGCGTTCTTTTAGTACAATTAATTAGATTTTGCATGTTTTATGATGTAATCATAAAAATCCTGAAGAGTTTTAATGAATGCAAAGTCTTCTCCTTTTACTTTAAACCCGAAATTTCTTTCGATAATTACAACAAGATCAACGTAATCAAGACTATCAATTTCTAAAGTTTCTTTTAGACTGGCATTTGGTACCAACTGATTTTCTTCCAGTTCAAATTCTTCAATTAAAAAATTATTAATTTTTGTAATAATCTCCTGCTTCTCCATTTTTATTCCTCTTAAGGTTATAAATTATTTAAATTTTTTAACAATCAGTGTTGAGTTTGTACCTCCAAATCCAAACGAATTTGAAAGGAAAATATCAATATTGTGATTTTTAACAGTTTCAGCTGCAATATTAAGTTTTGCAGAATATTCATCAGGATTTTCGAAATTAATATTTGGTGCAACAAAAGAATTTTGCATCATTAAAACAGAATATATTACTTCGCTGGCTCCACCCATCCACATTTC
>MENE01000125.1:17087-25130 GCA_001769005.1 Bacteroidetes bacterium GWA2_31_9b
TCAGCAAGAATTGTTGCCCCCCTGCGAATAGCTGATTCATAGCTTTCAAGAACTACCGTAGCAGCTCCACCACTAGGAACTAAACCATCGCGATCACGATCGAAAGGACGACTTGCTTTTTTGGGATTACTTTCGTTCATAGAAAAAGCACTTAATCCGTCAAAGCTACCCATTGAATGAAAATTAATTTCCTGTCCACCTCCACAAATAATCATTTCCTGTAATCCGCTTCGAATAAAGTAGTATCCTATTCCAATTGAATGAGAACCACTGGCACAAGCTGCACTAATGGTTAAATTAATCCCTTTTAATTTAAATATAGTTGAGAGATTCATTGTAATTGTTGAGTTCATCGATTGAAAAATCGCACCAGAACCTAACAATGCAGTATCCTTTTTCTCTTTAAGTAAATCGTATGCTTCACAAACAGCTTTTCCTGAACTGTCGTTGCCATATAAGATACCAATATCATTTTTCTCTAAAAAATCATTATCGATTTTTGCTTGTTTTAAAGCTTCAACAGTTGCTACATATGCATAATCAGCTTCTTCTGCCATACCAACCCGTTGACGTCTGGTAATTTCTCCCTTAAGATTTGGCATTTCGAGTATACCGGTCAAACCTGAACGAAATCCAAGCTCTTTTCTATACGGATCAAATCCAATTCCTGAACGACCAATATATAATGAATCTTTTACTTCTTCAATATTTTTACCAATAGTTGAATAAATACCCATTCCTGTTATTACAACTCTATTCATAGGGTTCAATTATCGTTTTTAATTAAGTATATATTCCTCCGTTGACAGATATTACTTCACCGGTAATGTACGAAGCTTTTTCTGAAGCAAGAAAAGCAACAACATCAGCTATTTCTTCCGGATTACCAAAACGATTCATCGGAATCATTTGCTTGAGTTGTTTTTCGTCTAAATCTTTAGTCATATCGGTTTTAATAAAACCTGGAGCAACGCAGTTTACAGTAACATTTTTCTTAGCAATTTCTTGTGCTAGTGCCTTACTTGCAGCAATTACACCACCTTTTGCAGCAGAGTAGTTGGTTTGCCCTGGCATTCCTTTTATTCCTGATAAAGAAACTACATTTACAATTCTACCATATTTATTAACAAGCATATCGGTAACCAATTGTTTGGTAATAAAAAAGAAACTATCGAGATTTGTTTTAATTACGTCACTCCATTCATCCTCTTTCATCCAAACAATTAAATTATCTTTTCTAATACCTGCATTATTAATTAATACTTCAATATGTTTATCGGGATTTTTTGTTTTCCAGTTATCAATTGAAGCTTTAATTTCTGTAGAATTTGAAATATCAAATTTCATAAGTTCTCCGGAACCACCATTAGATATAATCTGATTTAATGTTTCTTGAGCTTCCTGATCGTTTCTTCTGTAATTGATTAAAATATGATATCCGGCGTCAGCAATTTTAAAACAAATTGCTTTTCCTATTCCTCTCGATCCGCCTGTTACAAGTGCGTATTTCATTTAAAATCTGATATTATTTAAATAAGTCTTGTTTGATTCTCTAGTAGAAAGTTTTTGATATTCTCTACATCTTTATATTTAATAGAATCTTCTATAAATATAGGTACAATAGTTCTCATTTTTTCAAAATGATTACGAGAAATATCAGAAAGATTATCATTAATTTTTAAATAATCGATTGCTTGAAGTATTGTAATATATTGAATCGAGAGTACTTCAAATGTATTTTCAATTATTTTTTTGGTTAATAAAGCAGAGTTAGTACCCATACTTACAATATCCTGATTGTCGTTATTGTTAGGTATACTATGAACATACATAGGAAAAGATAATGTTTGGTTTTCAGCTACAGTTGAAGTTGCAGTAAACTGAACTCCCTGCATACCTAAATTTAAACCCAATACTCCCAAATTAACAAATGGTGGAAGTTTTTGATTTATTTTATCGTTTAATAAGAAATTTAATTGTCTTTCGGCTAACATGGAAAGCTTAGTAATTGCAATTTTAAGTTTGTCCATCTCAAAAGAAATATAATCGCCATGGAAATTTCCTCCATGAAAAACATCCTTGTTTATGCTATCAACTATAGGATTATCGTTAACAGAATTAACTTCCTGAACTAAAATCTTTTCAGTATTTTGTATTGTTTCTAAAATTGGACCTAAAATCTGGGGAACACATCTTAAAGAATAATATTCCTGTACTTTTTCTTTTATAATATCAGCTCTATCTGAGTAATTATAAAGATGATCGGAGCGTTTTTTTACAAGTTTACTTGATTTTAGAGTGTTTTGCATTGCTGCAGCAATAGAATTCTGACCCTCATGAAGTTTTACCTGATTTAGCTCAACAGAAAAATGATCATCATAAGTCTCAACAATCTCATTAATCATACATGAAGCAAGCACAGACCAGTTTAATAAATTTTTTGCATGAATAGCATTAATTATTCCAATACCAGACATAGTTGATGTCCCATTTATTAATGCAAGACCCTCACGTAAATGAATTGAAATAGGGGTAAGATTATTTTCTTTAAATACTTCTTGTGTTGGTCTGAATTTACCTTTATAATTTACTTCTCCTTCGCCAATAAGAATAAGAGCCAAATGTGCCAATTGAACGAGGTCGCCACTAGCTCCAACTCCACCATGCTCAAATACTTTTGGGTAAATGTCGCGATTAATAAGTTCTTTAATTAAAACAACTACTTCAGTATGAATTCCTGAATAAGCTTTCATTAAAGTATTTAATCGTGCAATCATCAATGATTTTACATAAATATCAGGTAATGGATTGCCTGAACCAGATGAATGGCTTCTTATAAGGTTATATTGTAATTGAACCTGATCTTGGTCGCTGATTTTATATTGAGCCATAGGCCCAAAACAGGTGTTAATACCGTAAATTACTTTGTTTTTTGAAAATTCTTTTAAAAACTCAAAATTCTCTTTTACTTTTATTAGAGCAGATGAATCAAGGTCTATTTTTTCACCTTTGAAAAGGATTTTATAAAAATCATCTATGGTGAGGGTTTTTCCTCCAATTATTATCATTTTTTGATTTAAATATTTAAATTGATATTAAAACTATATCTATCAGTTAATTACGTAGTATTTCTTTTATTATAAATAGTGCAAATTTAATAAATACTTTTTATTTAATTCTAACATAAAGAGCATTAAAACATTTTTAATAACATATTTTGACAAAGTAAACAAAAAGAGAAATAAATATGTTTTTGTTTGCTAGTATTATATTAAAAACTTTTTTAAAGGTTTAAAATTGAATTTTTGAAATTTTGATTTCAATTATAAATTTTGGTGGTTTATTAATTTAAATTAATTTAGTAACCCGAAATAAAATTAGAGTTTATACCAATAAAATTTCAATCTTCATTGTATAATAACGATTCTAAATTTTTACATTTTTTAAATATTAAAGGAAAAAAAATAAATGAAAGAAAATGAAGCATTAATAGATTATGAGCCACATCAGCTTGTATTGTATGTTGAAAAAGCTGATGGTACATTTGGCCCACTTCAAACAGGATCTTTTATTTCAAAAAATTATATTGAAGATTTTTGGGACAAAATGGAAAAACTTAGGATTTCATTGTTGCAACAAGTGCAAAATAATGAAATTAGCCCTATTGAATATTATAGAATTATTCATGATTTCAATATTTTTGAACTTTCAAGCAGATCTGGAGTATCTTTATTTAAAGTAAAAAGACATTTAAAAGTTAAAGGATTTTATAAAGCTAAAGTTTCAGATTTATTGAAATATGCAGAAGTATTTGATATTCCTGTTTCAAATTTATTTCAGGTAATTACAATAAATGGAAGAGATAATGAAACAAAAGACGGTTTAAATAATGAAAAAAGGATTAGTTTACGTCAAACAAAAACAAAAAATCCTTATTTAGTAATAACCAAATTTGAATTAAATAAATAATGATAATTGATTCATTTAAACACAATATGGCTGCCCATTGCGAATCGGGCACTCTCACAGCATTATTAAAACATAAAGGTTTAGAAATTACTGAACCAATGATTTTTGGAATGGGTAGTGGCTTATATTTTGGATATTTAAGCCGAACACCAAACTTAAATTTTCCTATGTTTATTTTACGAACAAAACCAGGGAAACTAAGAAAAAAAGTTGCAAAGCGTTTAGGAATAAAATTTAAATCCGAAAAATTCAGAAATCCTGAAAAAGCTGAAATCGATCTTGACGCATTAATTGCAAAAGGAATTCCTGTTGCTGTTCAGGTCGATTTATATTATATGGAGTATATTCCTGAATGGGAACGTGTACATGCAAATATTCATTTTATTACAATTGTTGGTAAAGAAGGCGATTATTATACTGTTAGCGATAGTTATTTTCCTATTTTGACCAAGTTACACAAGGACAACTTGCGTAAAGCAAGATTTGCAAAAGGTTATCTGGCTCCAAAGGGATTTATGTATTATATCGAAGAGATTCCAAAAGCAATTGACGAAAAGAAAATTATAAAAAGAGCAATAAAAGAAACCATTAATAACATGATTGGTGTTCAGCCTCCTTTTATTGGTATTCGTGGTATGCGAATGTTTGGACGTAAAGTAATTGGTTGGCCAAAAATTACACGCGATGTGGATCACCTGTCACACGAAATCATGAAAATAAATATTTTTCTTGAAGATCAGGGAACAGGAGGAGCAGGCTTCCGATTTATGTATGCTACATTTCTTCGTCAGGCATCACAAATATTTAACAGCCCAGAACTCGATGGTTTGTCAAAAAAGATGATGGAAATTGGAGATGGATGGAGAAAAATTTCTTACTTTGCAGCCAAAATTGGAAAGAATAGAGATCTTGGACTGGAAAAACTCAGCGAATTAAGTAAAATGATACTTGAACGTGCTGATGCCGAAGAACAATTTTACAAAGAACTAAAAATAGTGGTTAATAAATTAAATTAAAGATAAGAAATGGGAGAAAACTCAGCAGAATTAAAAACCAATATTAAAAATCTGATTATAAAAACACTTAATATTCCTGATATTACTGCAGAAGATATTGGAGATGATATTCCTCTTTTCGGTGGAGAAAATACTTTAGGCCTTGATTCTATTGATGCTATTGAACTTGTTATGGCTGTTCAGCGAGAGTTCAATGTTCGTATAGATGATCAAAATCTTGCTCGTGAAGTACTTAAAGATGTAAATTCAATTGCTGCTTTTATTACGAATTCACAAACAGCATAGATTTTTAAGGTGATTAATCAAAACCTGATATAATGAAAAGTGCTTACCTGATTGCGGGGATGAGGTTGTCGATTTTTCTAAAACTAATTTGGGAGAATGGAATTTCACTTACCCCAAAATATCTCGTACGATTTTTATTTTTACTTCAAAATGGTTTCTGGGCATCAATTTTTTATAGAAAAGAAAAAAAAATCTATGAGCAAAAAATTATTGTCCAAAAACTTTCAACAAATCCTGTTATAATTATTGGACATTGGCGTACAGGAAGTACTTATTTACACCAGTTATTAAGCTTAGATCCAAATTTCGTAACTTCCAATGTATTTCAGGCATCTATACCCGATAGCTTTTTAACATCAAGAAAGTCGTATGAACCAATAATGCAAAGATTTGTAAAAGGTACAAGACCGATGGATCAGGTTAAACTTGGTCTTGATGAGCCTCTTGAAGATGAATATGCACTTTTTAGATTGACAAGTTATTCTCCGCTTAAACATTTAATTTTTCCAAAATCTGACACTTATTTTTTAAAACTCGAACCTGATTTTTTACCTACAGATAACAAACTAGAAGAATGGAAGAATGCATTAAAACTTTTTTATAAAAAATTATTGATTTTTAATAAGAAAACAATTCTAATTAAAAATCCGTTTCATTCATATCGTTTGAATTTGTTAAATGAGATTTTTCCTGATTCAAAATATATTCATATTATTCGACATCCTTATCAGGTAGTTCCATCAACACAACGTATGTGGGATATTGTAGGAAGTCAAAATTCATTGAATAAGAATTGGTGCAAACCAAAACTTAATGAAGTGGCTGAAGAGATGATTAAAATGATGCAAAAAATTGATGCTGACAAAAAGAAATTAACAGAAAATAGATTTATTGAAATTAAATTTGAAGATTTTGAAAAAGATCCTATTCAAACAATAAAAGCAATTTATAATCAATTTGGAATTATTTATACTGAGGGATTTCAAAAACAAATTGAAAACTTTATTTTTTCAATAAAGGATTATAAAAAGAACGATTATATTTTACCATTAGAAGATAAAAAGGCGATTTCTGAAATAATGAAATCATGGATGACTAAATATGAATATAGTTTTAATTAGAATTTAAATTGAATATTAATTAATAAAAATAAATATATGAAATTTCAGCTGATATTTCCAAAATGGAATAAGCTTCCAGGTCAAACTACATTTAATTTACCACCTCATGGTGCAACAGTATTTGCTGCTACAATTCCAAGCGATGTAGAAGTAGAATTTATAGATGAGAATCTTGAGGAAATGCGTTATGATGATAATGTTGATTTTGTTGGTATTTCAATGCTACTTACCACACAAGTAAAGCGTGGATGGGCTATAGCCGACGAATATCGCAAACGTGGAAAGAAAGTTATTTTTGGAGGTATTTCAACCATGTTGCATGCCGAAGAAACATTATTGCATGCCGATTCGGTATTTCTAGGCGAAGCCGAAGGTCATATTGAACAAGTGTTTAATGATTTCAAAAAAAATCAGCTTAAGCAAATATATAACCATATGAATGATTTACCAGCGATTGAAACCGTTGGCCCTGCTCGAAGAAGTATTTTAAATAGGGATTTATATTACCATAAAGGTGTTCAAATGGTTGATCTGTTTCATGCTTCGCGTGGTTGTAAGTATAGTTGTTATCCTTGTGCTGTTTCTTATTTAGGTGGCAGAAAATTCAGGCCTCGTCCAATTGACAGAGTTATTGAAGAACTTGAAACAATTGATAACAATCGATTATTTATTGTTGATAATTCATTGGCTCAGGATACAGAATGGGAAAAAGAATTATTCAAAGCAATGATTCCAATGAAAAAGAAATGGTGTAGCCATACCATTGAAGATAAACCTGAAATCCTTGATTTAGCTGCACAAGCTGGAGCATGGTATGTATATCAAGCCGTATTCGATACTTCTGATTATATTAAAGAACGTGTTAAACGTTACCATGATTATGGCATTGGTGTTGAAGGCACCATTCTTCTTGGATTAGATGATCAAACCGAAGATGACATTAAACGATTAATAGATTTCTTACTCGAAATTGATCTTGATTTAGCTGAGTTTACTGTTCTTGCTCCATTCCCTCACACAAAAGCATACGACGACTTACGTAAACAGAATCGAATATTTGATAACGATTGGAATCATTACAATGCCGGTCAGGTAGTTTATCATCCAAAACATATGTCTGCTGAGCGTTTACAAGAACTATATCAATATGCTTGGGATACTTTTTATAAGGATGAAACACAAGAAGAAAAAATGTTTAAACTCCTTAAAAAGATTGTATCACGAGAAATTGAAGATGGAACATTTAGAAAACGTCGTCAGGATCTTTCAGGAATGAGTTTTGGCAAACAAGTAGCACGAAATATTTAATAAATTATTTGAATTTTTTTAACATGAAAAGTAATTATCAAGATCAGGTATATAATTATAAAGGACTTTGGGATATACCATCAATGTGTGGTTTGAAAATTGTAAAAAAGTCAAATAAAACAATTGTTATTGCTACAGAATTATATGAGAATAATCCGGGAACATCTGTTGCTGATTGGAATACAAAACTTGCAAAAGAATTGTGTGCGAAATATGAAATAGATCCCCAAAGTATAGTTTTTATAGAACATACACCCGATAAAGAAACAAAACTTAAATTTAATCTGGAATCATTTTTTCAGGTTAAATTTGATTTTGAAAACGATCAGTTTGTAAATCCAAAC
>MENE01000125.1:25170-32884 GCA_001769005.1 Bacteroidetes bacterium GWA2_31_9b
ACGATTAAATAGTTGAATTATGGCACAGATTACAGATAAAGTACGCGAAGAAGTTAAAGAAATTATATTTGAATTTTTTGCTGAAGAATGTGAAACAGCTGTTGAAGATATTAATGATAATACAAATATTATTAGTGATCTGGATGGTGATTCGTTAATGTTTTTAGAGCTAATCGAAATATTTAAGAAAAAGTACAACTTGAATATTGAATTGAAAACTATTGGGAAATTTGCCATTAAAAATCCAGTGAAAACAATAGGTGAGCTTGTAAAAATGCAATTACTAATAATTGAACACGAAAATAATATTTTAAACATATAGTTATAATTGATATGCGATGGTTTTCGGATGTGGTATTGATATTGAAGAAATAGTTCGATTTAATAAACATTATTTTGAAAACGGTGAGTTATCACATTTAATTTATGATTTATTTACATCCCGTGAAATTGAAAATTTCTCGGTTTTTGGTAAAGAAGCCTTTTTAAAAGGCTTTTGTTTTAAAGAAGCATTTTACAAAGCAATTCAAAATAATGATATCAATTGGTTCGATGTTGAAATAATTTTTAATCTTGATGAATCGGTTGAAACGTATCCCTCTGAGAAATTAAAACTATTTTTAGTATCAAATCAAATTAATAAAATTGATGTTGCATTTGAAAAGACAAATCAATTTATAACCTGCAAAGTAATTTTGGTTAAATAGAAAAATATGAATAATAAAACTACTTTATTGTTTCCTGCATTTATAGCAGAATATACACAAAAAGAACTCGAAACATTCTCGAGGCATAAAATTGATTTTACTAAGTATTTACAAACAGCATCAGATACTTTAGGTATCGTTTTACAAGATTTTACTTACAATTCAGAAGAATATAAAAATGATGAGTTTTTAGCTCAGATTATTGCCTATTTATTCAGTTGTGCTAGTTTTGATATACTAAAAAAAAATGGAATAAAACCAGATTTTGGTGCAGGTTACAGTATGGGTATTTATTCAGGTTTGTACGCTGCAGGAGCTATAAAATTTGAAGATGGTATAAAAATTATTTATAATGCATTTAAACTTGTTAGTGAATTATCGTGTACGGATGAATATGCAATGGCCGGGATTGTCGGTTTGTCGATATCCGATGTTCAGGAAATAACTTCAAATAATAGTTTATCTATAGAAATTATAAATGTGAATAGCGAACACTCTATCGTTATTGCAGGTGTTAAAAAAGATGTAATTAAGGCACTTGATTTTTCGAAAATGGAGGGAGCGCTTGCTGCATCAATGTTAAATGTTAAAACACCTTATCACTCTAAATATTTAAAACCATTTGCAAATCGATTTTCTGTTTTTATTGATTCTTTTGACATTCAAATACCCGAATTTCCAATAATTTCTACATTTGATCAACGAATAATTACTACTACTGATGAAATTCGAAAGGAATTAGTATTTAATTTAACCGAAAAAATTAATTGGTATAAAACAATGCAATTTCTGATTCAAAAAGATGTTTCATTATTTTACGAATGTGGGGCTGGGAAGGATCTTTCGAAAATAGCACGATTTATTGATGGTGATTTTAGGTTTATTCCATTGCATTCTATATAAAATAAAAAAGGAAATCGAGAGATTTCCTTTTTTATTGTTATACTATATTTTTTTTATTTAAATGCTTTTTTAACTAGAAAAGCACCTGTTTCTTTTCCGCATTTTGCATATGCTTCTTGAATTCTAAAACCGGTATCGTAATCGTTACCCATTGCTCCACGACCAGGAACAGCTGTCATGGTTATTACAGCTAATTTATTATCATGATTTACAGTTTCAACAAAAATAATTTCAACATTAATTGAAGCATCCATTCGCGAAATACCAATATTCCAACCTGGTTCAATAAAAGTTGTTTTTAAAATTAAGGTATATTGAGCATTCGCATTTGTTTGATTGAAGCTACAATTTATTTTAGAAGTATAACTGTTAAGTAATTCTTCATATTTAGGATGATAACGACCTTCTCTGTCAGCTTCCCAGCTTTGAGCCCAAGTATCACCTTTACCGGCTTCTTTTTTATTGTATTCTTCTACTTTTTTTGCAACATAATCAGCTTCCTTGTCAAATTTCCCAACAGCCAACTGACTGTAATCATACTCAACTAAGACTTCAGTTTGTCCTTTTAAAAAACTTAAATCTCCTTCTGTTATCTTTATTTTTTGAGCTTGAATATTTGTTGCACCTAGCACTAGAAATGCTGCAACCAAGAGTTTTAATTGTTTCATAAATTCATTTTTTTGAGTTAATACTTATTTTTAAATATAGTTAATAATTATTGCATAAATTCCATGAATTGATGCTGTAAAGAATAAAAGGATTCCAAATGATTTATGTATTTTAAATTTCACTTTAATAAAACGTAAACCACTTAAAAGTTGGAATGTTATTAATAATAAATTAATAATTCCTAACCAAAGTATAATATCAATATTAAAAATCATTGTTATTCAACTTTAACTGTTACAGTATCTGGGCCTTTAGTACCATGTCTGTTACAATTACCTTCAGCAATTATTTCCATATTCGCTTCGGCTTTAATTGTAAACTCTACAGTGAAATTTTGATCTTCTGGTAAACTTTCTTTTGTGTAAACCCATTTTTTGTATTCTTTTCCATTTACTTTTACCCAAACCCATTCAGTATGATGACCTGCGGTATTACCCATATGAGTAACTTCAATTTTTATAGTAATTTCAGTACCTATAGTAGCTTTTTCAGGTGCAATTATTTTTACTGAAGTTTTATTTGCTAAAACTCCAAAAGAGAAAAGGATAAGTGTTAAAAAACTAAATAATAATTTCTTTTTCATAATATACCTCCTGCTTTTTTAATTGAATAGCTAAGATAATAAATTTTTGAAGAAAAGAAACTGATGTTACATATTTATATTTAGGATTCAATAATCAATAATCAATTTAACAAGAAAACAATTATCAATTTCACGAAATATAGCTCATAGCTCTATGCTTATTTCTAAATAACGTCAGTACCTTTTTTAATGAGCCATAACTTCCCAACATTTTCGTAGAATTTTTCGAGTGGAAGCTTTGTTTTTAAAACACTGTTAAAGAAATTGTATTTTGAAAGGTCGAAATCAATTATTTGATCTTTTACTTCGTTGTAAAAAGGTGTTCCGGGCATTGGAGAAAGAATAGTATAACCTGCATAAGTTACTCTGTGTGATGATGTATAATCTGACAACGCATTGAAATCGGATTCATCATAATCGTTTGGAATTACATAATTGCCACGTAACATGATATCGTTTTTATGAAAAACTTCAATAGATTCATGTATTAGCTTAGCATCGGTGCTTTTATTGTATTTTCTTAGTTCTTCTTCACGAAAAGATTCAAATCCACAAATAACTACTTTTAATCCGCCTTTTGCCAGCTTCTCAATTAATTTGGGATATTTTACAGCTGTATCGGTTCTAATATCCATTACAAAGGTTTTCTTTATTCCTTCTTCCTGGATTCTGTCGAATAACTTATCAATAAATTCGGTATTAACAACGGTATTTGCATCGGCAAACCTAACAACTGGATAATCATCGAGCATTTTTAGTTCACCAATAATACTTTCAATCTTTCGTTGTAAGTATTTACCATCAAACTGGCACCAAATTGAACAGAATGTACATTTGTAAGGACATCCTAACGATGTAAACAAATAGGTTGAAGGATAGGGGCTATTTCCTACTTTATAGGTGTCTATCCATGGTTTAAGATGATTTCTATCGGGTAATAAAAAATCTGTATTAGCAGAATCGTACAAATGAGGTTTTGCATCAGTATGTTTATGAACTCCATTTTTATTTATAATAATTCCACCAACAGAATCAAATGATAACCCTTTTTCTTTAGCTAATATTACTTCTCTAAAGGTATGAGCTGATTGTCCAGGTAATATTAAATCAATTGAAGAATCGGTAAAATCCATAGTCGATATGGTTGCATGTAATCCTCCAATTACTGTTAAAATTTCAGGATTGTATTTTTTTGCTTCCCTCATTATATCTATTGCATAATAGGTTTCTGAAGCAATGGATGTTGTACCTACAACATCCGGATTATATTGTTTTAATAATTTATAAACCAGTTCTTTTAATGGAGGAGTGGTGTCGGGATATAAATCATATTCTCCTTTTGTATCAAAAACAGTAACATCGTGATCTTTAACTGCCGCAGCAACTGTTAATAACCCAAGTGGTGGACCAATAAGTTTTTTATGAATAAAGTGCTTGGCTTCTTCAGGAGCTGACTCAAGAATCATATTGTGGGGTGAGCGGGGAGTATTGATAAGTAAAATTTTCATATTTAATTTAAAAGTTTTATCAGATTTCTTACTTTTTTGAATTTACATTCAATAACAACATCTCCATTTTTATTAATAAATCCCCATTTCCCTTGTAAACGAACAGCGGCATAATCTCCAACAAAATCTTCTGCATCTTCAAAAGTTGGTTGAATTACAATATTGCCTGATTTATTTATAAACCCAACTTTTCCGTTTTGAATTATTCGTGCTAAACCACCTGAAAAACCATTTTTAATGATGTATCCGGCATTTTTTCCAATTTGCTCGCCTGAAGTATTGATATAATAAAGCTCTTTTCCTTCTTTTACCAATGCCATACCATCAGAGAATTCTTTTGCAACTTCAAGTGAAGGCTGTGTAATATATTCACCACTAGTATTTATGTATCCCCAAAACTTACCTGAAATTACCGGAGCATAACCATCAACAAAATTGCCGGCATCAATAAACTGAGCAGGAATAGCTATTTGTCCTGTTTGGTTTATATATCCCCATAATTTTCCTTGTCGAATTCGGGCAAATCCATTTGAAAATTCTTTTAATGCTTCGTATTCTTTATTAGCAGGAAATATTTCTTTATTTGAATTTACATATTTATAAATTCCCTTTTCGCGAACGATGCCAACACCATTCTCAAAATCTTTAGCATGATCGAATTGTGGATCAATAAAATAGTTTCCATTATAGTCTATATATCCCCACTTTGCATCTTGTTTTACAGCTGCAACACCATCTTTAAAATCACCTGCTTCGATAAATTGAGGTTGAATCACAATTTCACCCAAATTATTAATATATCCCCATTTCCCATTTTCCTGAATACGAGCAAGTCCTTCGGAAAAATCGTTCTTAACTTGATAAGTATTAGACCTGTTAATAATAATACCTTCTTTATTTACAAAATACCAAGCATCCAGATTTTTTATTAAACCATCTCCAGAATTAAAGTCTTTGGCTGCATTGTACATAGGTCGGATAACCCAATTTCCTGTTTCATCAATATATCCCCAAAACTCTTCATCAAGAGCTGCTGCAATATAATTCTGTGATGAAATGTTCTGAAAACAAATGAAGATGCTAAGAAATACAAATACTATTTTTTTCATAAATGTTCTGATTTATAGTTGAATAAAAAACTATGTTTACTTACAAATTAAATGCCAGTATAAATTTAGAACTGAATTCTCCATAAAGCCATTGGATACAAAGCCATTTCGTAGTTATAAATTATTTCACCATTTGTAGGATCGATTCTTCTTTCGTAAACACTGGTGTAGTTTGTACGATATTGTAAATCCATAGCATATTCAATACTGAATCTTTTCTTATTTCGTTTATACCCAACACGAAGATTAATTCTAAAATAATCACTTGGTTGTAATTCATAGGCATTATCCCAATCAAGAACTTCTTTTCCCTGATTCATTGATTCTTGTACATCAAATGGGACATAAGGTCGTCCACCAGCCCAAGAAGCTCTTAAACCTAAAGATAAAATATTATTTGTATAAACACGAAAATCGTATCCTGCTAATGCATTAAGAGCAAATTTACCATTAAATGCTGTATTTCTTTTTACTTCATCATATCCGGTATAGGTTGAATTATATAAAGATGCAGTAATCAGATAATAAAAGTTATTATTAAAAAATCGTTCAAGTGTAAGCTCTATTCCATAATTCTCACCAGTTCCTTTATTTACAAGGCTATCTATTCGTTCTATAAAATACTCAGCTCCATAATTTAAAACAGAATATTCGGGCAAAGTTTCCTTTACTGGAATATCATATAAATATTGATAATATGTTTCAAATTTTAAACGTAAGTTTTCACTGAATAAGTGATCATATCCAATAACAAACTGGTGGCTTTTAGAAAAATCCAGATCTTTATTTGTTGTAAGATATTCATTGTTTGATAATCTTGACTGAGCAAAATAAACCGCTCTGAGTTGCATTTGAGAATGTAGCCCATAACCAATTTTTACTGAGTTTTTATCGTTTAAATCCCAATTAAAACCCATTCGAGGTTCAATAGAATAAGTATTATTTAAATCGAGAAATTGTCCATGCAAACCAATGTACAACTCTTTATTATCTGTGAATTTATGTTTTAGTTGGGCGTTTAACTGAAATAAGTCAAATTGTTCACTTACATCGGTATCTATATCATAAGAATCGTTTGATGCACTACTATCGGCAAAATTGATATAATATCTGTCAACAATAAAACCCAAGCTAAAATTGTTCTTGGAGTTTAATTTTTTATTCAATTGAGAGGTAAAACTTGCTTTAACTTCTGTTGATTTTTCTCCAGCCCAAACATAAGGAATAGGAAAATCTACAGTAAACGTATCAATTTTAGTAGTAACATCTGAACCTTGTAATGAAAGCGATGATTGAATACGAGTATTGCTACTTAAAAAATGCAAATAACTTAAAGCTACAACACCAATTTTAGATCCATTGCTTAAATCTTCACCCCAGTTGTTAAATGTCCAATCGCTTTGTTTATCATTTGATTCAAACATTTCAATATAGCTGGATCCACCAACACCGAATAGTGTCCATCTACCTTTTGATGTTGGGAAATTAAATTTAAACGTTAAATCCTGATATTTGGTAGTTTCAACTTCGGCTCCTAATAAATCAAGAATATCTACCATTGAGTAACGATAGGTTATAAGGTATGAAGCTTTTTTATTTTTTGAGAAAGGGCCTTCAGTACCAAATTCAAGTCCATTATAACCCAATTCCAACCAATATTCACGTTTTTCATTGTTCCCTGTTCTCATTTTTAAATCGAAAACTCCAGCTAATGCGTTACCATATTCGGCAGGAAAAGCTCCTGTAAGAAAATCAGAATTTGTAAGCAGGTTATTATTTAATATGGTAATTGGCCCACCTGTTGAACCAGAAGCTGCAAAATGGTTTGGATTAGGAATCTCTATTCCATCGAGTCGCCATAATAAACCAGTTGAAGAGTTTCCTCTAATTACAATATCGTTTCGATTATCACGTACAGACATAACTCCTGCATAGTTAGCAGCCATACGTGCAGGATCTCCATAACTGCCGGGATAACGATTTGTTTCATCTACAGTAAATGAACGAGCACTTATAGTTGCCATTTTATTATTAGCTTGGTCTTTTCTTGCATATCCTTTAACAACAACTTCGTCAATATTTGTTACTGATTGTTCTAACTCAATTTTTAGAACTGTTTCTTTTGCAGATATAACAACAATATTATCAAATGTTTGGGTTTTATAACCTACAGAACTAACTTGTAACGATTGTCTTCCAACTTCTACTTTCTCAAGTCGGAATTTACCACTCTCG
>MENE01000126.1:0-3407 GCA_001769005.1 Bacteroidetes bacterium GWA2_31_9b
AATACGAGTGGTGGTATTATTGCAGGAATAGGAATAGCCATGCTTTTTTGGTCTGTAATGAAGGTCTTGGGTAATATTGAAAACTCATTTAATGCCATTTGGCAGATTCGTACTCCGCGCTCATGGTCAAGAAAATTTACCGATTACTTATCTATGATGCTTATTGCTCCAATTCTTCTGCTACTTTCAAGTAGCGCTACCGTTTTTATAAGCACTCAAATACAGCAAATTACTGAAGAGGTTGCATTGTTGGGAAAAATCAGTCCTATAATATTTTTCCTTGTTCAATCAATACCTTATGTTTTAATTTGGTTATTACTTACAGTTATTTATATAGTGATGCCAAATACAAAAGTGAATTTTAAACCTGCTTTTACTGCAGGAGTAATTGCAGGTTCTGCTTTTGTAATTGTTCAATGGGCTTATATTCATTTTCAGATTGGAATTTCGCAGTATAATGCTATTTATGGTAGTTTTGCTGCTCTTCCATTTTTTCTTATTTGGTTACAAACAAGCTGGCTAATAGTTCTTTTTGGTGCTGAAATATCATTTGCTACGCAAAACATTGAAAAATATGAATTCGATCCCGATATATTAAATATTAGTGCTTATACCAGAAAAGTACTTACGTTTATGATAATTAGCTTACTTATTAAAAACTTTACAAAGGGAGAAAAACCTCTCATATCGGAAGAAATTAGTAAGAAACTTGAAATACCTATTCGTATTGTTCGCGATATCATATTTGTTCTTGTGGAAACGAATATAATTTCCGAAGTTGCTACTAAATCTGAAAAACAGTATGCATATCAGCCTGCTCGTGACGTGAACCAAATTACGGTTTATTTTGTGCTAAATGCATTAGATCATTATGGAACAAATAGGATTTTATCGGTTACTTCTGCAGAGCAAAACCAATTTAAAAAACTGTTTGATGATTTTGATATAGCAATTCAAAACAATAAAGGTTCAATGCTTATAAAAGATATTAACGAATGAGTAAACATATTCTGGTTTGGAAATTCAGTTAACATTTCTATATTTGCATAATCTGATAAAAGAAAATGAAGAAACAAGTTTTAAATACAAGTTGGTGGTGGCAATTAATAACTCATGAAAATAGGGATATGATCTAACTTTGTATATTAAAAATATTATCAAGGCCGCAGGTTAATCCCTGCGGCCTTTTTTGTTTTATAAAATTTAAAACGCATGATTTGCAATTATCAATATATTATTTGGTGGCGACGAGTTCAATTCTTATGGCGTATGTGTTGTTTTTCAATAGATTAACTATCAATAAAAAATAATTATCAATACGATTGTCCGCTTTTATTCATAATTATCGTTAATGATTTTCTTCAATTGCCCCGGCCCTAAAGGGTGTGAAGAAAATCAATTTGCACCCTTTAGGGATTTGGGGCAAACAAATTGATTTTCAATTTATTTGAATAATATTTATGACACAAAACGGACATTCAAATTATCAATACATTAAAAATGAAATAAATCATGAATACATATAATAGAACAATAGAAATTGAAAACAAATCAAAACAAGGATATTTTGGCGAATTTGGAGGAATGTTTGTTCCACCGGTTTTAGAACCTAAATTACACGAGTTATCAAATACTTTTGATAAACTTAAAAATGATAAAGAGTTCATTAAAGAATATCATTATTACCTAAATCAGTATGTTGGTAGGCCTTCTCCACTTTTTCTTGCAAAAAGATTGTCAAATTATGTTGGAAGTAGGATTTACCTTAAACGTGAAGATTTAAATCATACCGGAGCACATAAAATTAACAATACAATTGGTCAAATATTGGTTGCCAAATAGATGGGAGCTAAAGAGATTATTGCAGAAACAGGTGCAGGTCAGCATGGTGTTGCAACAGCAACCGCTGCAGCATTATTCGGACTGAAATGTAAAATATTTATGGGCAAGAAAGATGTAGAGCGACAGCAATTAAATGCTTACCGAATTAAATTGCTTGGAGCGGAATTTATTACTACCGACAGAGGAACCGGAACATTAAAAGACGCTGTTGATGCAGCTCTTGAATATTATATTGAAAATCCTGATTCGTATTATTTATTGGGTTCGGCAGTTGGGCCACATCCATATCCTACAATGGTTAGGTTTTTTCAAAGTGTAATCGGAACTGAAACTAGAAAGCAAATTTTTGAACAGGAGGGAAGATTACCTGAATCCATTTTTGCATGTGTAGGTGGTGGTTCAAATGCAATAGGACTCTTTTCCGGATTTTTAGATGATTCCAAAGTTCGAATTTATGCTGCCGAAGGTGGTGGTGATGGATTATTTCCGGGAAGGTCGGCGTCTACTCTTGTGCATGGAAAGCCAACTGTTTTTCAGGGAACTTATTCATATTGCATGGTCGATAAAGAAGGAAATCCTATAGATACTAATTCAATAGCTGCAGGACTCGATTATCCGGGTGTTGGACCAGAGCATTCATTTTTAAAAGAAACTTTTAGAGCAGATTATCATTCTGTTTCCGATAAAGAAGCAATTTTTGCATTTAAGTTACTTTCAGCGCTCGAAGGGATTATTCCTGCAATTGAATCGGCTCATGCTGTTGCTTTAGCTATTAAATTGCTAAAAAATAAAAACGAGCTAAGTATAATTAACTTATCAGGCAGGGGCGATAAAGATGTTGATAGAAATTTGATCTAAATTTTAAACCTTTCAGGTTTTATAACCTGAAAGGTTTTTTATCAATTTTTAAATTATTGCCTTACATTTGCATCTGCAAAAAAATGAAGTGAATGAAAAATTTTGATGAATCGATATTTGAAAAAGGATTACAACTGCCATTAGTAGAAGAATTTTATACATTACAAGGGGAAGGTTTTCATACAGGCAAAGCAGCATATTTTATTCGAATAGGTGGTTGTGATATTGGTTGTCGTTGGTGCGATTCAAAAATTTCATGGAGTCCTTCAATTCATCCTTTAGTTTCTATTGAAACAATTGTTTCAAATGCAATTAAAACTCCTGCAAATGCTGTTGTAGTTACTGGTGGCGAGCCTAGCTTATACAATCTGGAGCCTTTAACATCAAGGTTAAGAGAACATGGAATTCAAACTTTTATTGAAACAGCAGGTGCAAAACCACTAACCGGTGAATGGGACTGGATATGTTTATCTCCTAAACGTCAAAGTCCGCCCGATGAGAGCTTTTACTCAATTGCCAACGAATTAAAAGTAATTATTTTCGATGACGAAGATTATCGCTGGGCAGAAGAAATTGCTGAGAAAGTAAACCCGGAATGCAAGTTATTTTTACAATCGGAGTGGAGTCGTTATGAGCAGAATATTCCTGAAATAGTTGAATATGTTAAAACATATCCAAAATGGAATGTTTCACTTCAGGCACATAAG